>QMXC01000117.1 GCA_003661945.1 Candidatus Bathyarchaeota archaeon
AAATCGAAGGAACCATCGAAACGCCGGATGGAGACTACCGCGTCTTCTTTGATTACCAACTTATGGTTTCAGGTACAGCTGAGGACAATATGGTGAAAGCCTCGTTTGAAGCTCCAAACCGCACAGCGGGCAACTACACAATCATACTTCAAGATGTAGCCAGAAACGAAAACGCTTCAACATGGTTCATGATACGCACTGGATACGGAATAGAACCCGAACTTCCACCTGAACCCTTATATCTTCGGCAAAACAGCAGCGTAGTTCTACACGTAAACGTTACCGGTGGACAGCCAAACACGGTTTACCACGCAAACGTCAGCGTAAAGCTGCCCTACCCGCTTAACAAAACTTTCTCCACAGTGGTGGAGCTCTCAAACACCACAGACACTGGATACGGCTACGCAAACGTGACGTACCCAGACGACTTTCCTTCAGAAGCGCATACAAACTTCACCGGGTTATACCTCATATACTTCAACAAAACTCAAAACTTAGCGGAACACGGCTTCTTTATAGGATTAACCAACGCAAGCAAATACCACAGAGAGGAAACAGTAGAAATAAGGGCAGTCGGATACCAAGCAAACGAGACAGCAACCATAACAATAGCATTTGCGAAAACCAACGAAACACTGTATTCAGATACGGTGAACGCGACAGAAAAGGGAACAATATATGCTAATTGGCCGGTTCCGTGGAACGCGTCGATTGGAGTATACAATGTGACCATAACCGGAGAAAACACAACCAAGCAAGTAAAAGATTCCCAGCTCTTCAGCGTCCCCGGCTACCAGATAGACATCTACACTCGAAACTTGGCAGGCGACGTTGTTCCCCACGTACTAGTTGAAGCCTTCGACCAAGCCGCAAACGACAAGTTCAACAAAACCAGCGGAAGCGACGGCTTAGCAAGTTTACTGCTAGAAAAGGGCAATCACACGTTTGAGGCTTTCTGGAAAGAAGTTAAAGTAGGCGAAATGAACGTTACCATCTCGGGTGAAAGCGAATACAACTTCACATGCGAATTAACCAACATGAAAATAACAGTTGAAGATGGAGATGGGAACCGCATTCCCTTCGTCTACCTAAACATCAGCTACCAGTACACCACGACGAAAGAAGGAGAAGTGAGAAACGAAAGCTTGACTGGAGAAACAAGCCTTTCCGGAGTCTTCTCCGTCAACTCCACGCTTCCACACATAAGCTACACCATAAACGCCTCCCGCTACGGAGTAGTATTCAACACGGGCAATAACACCGTCGCGAATTTGCCAGCTGAAAAATGGGCAAACATAACGATAATATGCCCAGCTAAAACCTTAACGCTAAACATAACCGAACATCACAGAAAACCCTTCGCCAACGCCCACGTCGAAATAACAGAAGAGATGGGAGGAATATCCTACGTGGGAACAACCGACAACTCCGGAAAGCTCGTAGTAAACTGCACTTTTGGAAAATACGAAATAAGCGTGTACGCCGAAGACATACTGTTAAACCAGACAACGGTTGAAATGTTCCAGAACAAAAGTTTAGAAATATACTGCAAACTCTACAACCTAACGGTTACAGTAAAAACCGTCGACTACTTCGGACAGCCCATACCAAAGGTCAACGTAACAATAACCCGCGAAAAATCCCATTCATACTCGGCGGTAACAAAAGCTGACGGAACAGCAACCTTCCAAGAACTCATCGGAGGAACATACCAGATAAACGCCTACCTCAACGGACAAAATGACCCGGCTGCAGCCACCGTCACGTATATAGGCGAAACCCGAACACTAGAGCTGAAATTGGAAAGACACGTAATCATAGCCGGAATGCTCGTGGAAACAGCTCAGCTAGCCACACTCATAGCCATAATACTTGTGGCAATCTTCGTTGCAGCCTTGGAGTTATACTTGAAAAGAAGAAGAAAAAAGTTGAGCTCCGAGTAAAAAAGTTTATAACGTTTCTAGGGAAGTATTAAATCAGGGATTGAAATCGAGCACATGAATTTTGCAAAACTTTAGAAGGGTTGTGCACAGCTTGACTGAAAACAAAAAATGTTCTCCTACATGCAAATTCTTCAGATGCGGAAAAAACGCCGCTATCTACAAAGGAAACACAGTCTGGTGCCGATGGACAGACGAGGAATGTCAAGTGGCAAACTGCAGCTACGCCATGTGCATCAAACGTCGCTTACTACCAGGAGGAATATGCGGAGCCGCCATAAAACGAAAAACAACTGAAAAAAAGGTTGAAGAAGTCGTCGGGCCGTCCATAAAGCTTCGGGGAAAAGCGTTAAGAAAAATCGGTGAAAAGGAAATCTTCTAGACTCTTTTTCTTTCTCTTTTGTGTTATTCGGCTTTTACCCGTTTAACCACCGGGGGGCGAATTTTTCTGAGAACCCGGTAGCCGCAGACCGTACATTTGATTCCTCCACCACGCAGCGTTAGATCTTCTGTTGAAACTTTGGCGCCGCACCGTATACATTCGTAAACTAGGTTAACGGAACCTTCTTCGGACATTCAGGATTCCCCGGTTAACATTTCGTGTCAAGATACTCATTTAAATATTTCCGAAACTGCTAATAAAAGTTGCATCCTTTAAAATGGAAACACAAAACGCGAGAAGAGGAAAACATTGGCTCAAATAAGCAAAGCAACAAAAATCGCCAGAGGAGCAACATACCTCTTTATTCAAAGCCTGTTAGCCAACGTGATAGGCGTCTTGTACTTCATGGTGCTCGCAAGGTTCTTTCCAGTGGTAAGTCCAGATGTAGGAAGCCCGAAGATGGGCGCTTTTCAGTTTATGAATTTCATCGTGGTTCTCAGTAACGTGTTAGGCGCCTTGGCGTTACCTTCAGCCGCAGCAAAGTTCATTCCTCAATACTTGGCGAAAAACGAGAAAGCAAAGGCAAACGGTGTCGCAGTACGGCATTTTCAAGTAGCCTTTGCAACCGGACTAGCTGCAGCAGTAACGGTTTTCCTCTTTTCAGATTTCATAGCAACAAGCTTTTTCAGTAATTCCCCGTGGATACCTGTCGAGCAAATGTCGCTTCTGCTGAAAATTCTCTCGCTTTCATGCTTTCTAACGAATTTTATGAGTTTTCTGTCAGGAACTTTACAGGGTTTGCAGAAAATCGGCGAACTCGCGTTGATGAATCTCACGTTTAATGTGCTTCAAAGTTTTCTGGTTGTGGCTCTACTCTTCTGCGGTTTTGACCTATTCTCACCGGTTATCGGGTGGGTTGTTGGAATGGCAGCTGCTTCGATAGTAGGCACGGCTATAGTTCTAAAATCCTTTAGTTTAAGAGGGAAGCCTCACCCCTTGAAGCCTCTGCTTTCCTTTTCCCTTCCGCTCTACATATCAAACATTCTTGCTTTCACGGTGAACTGGGTTGACCAGATATTCATTTTTTCCGTTATAAACGCGGGAATATTCGGAATGTACAGCGTGGTAGTTAAAGCAGCTCTTATTCCCACACTAATTGCAACTTCAATTGTTCTGACAATTTTTCCGCACATGTCAGAAGCCTACGCAAAAGAAGGGATAGAAAGTTTAGAAAATGCCTTTTCCTTTTCTACCCGGTACGCGGTTGCAATAGGGTTTCCGATGGTTGTTGGCATTTCGCTAATCGCTCAGCCTTCTCTAGTCCTTTTCGCCGGAGCTTCATACAAGATTATGACGCCGTATCTTGTTATACTGGCTTTCTCCACCATACCAACAATCATGGGAGTAGCAATTAGACCTATACTGCTTACTCTGGAGAAAAGTCGAACAGTTTCGGCGATAACGATAACCTCTATAGCTGCCGAGGCGTTGACCTGCTTCCTCGCGATAGTTGTTCTTGGATGGGGAGTTTTCGGCGCGACTCTGGGCAGAACCTTTGCGGCGGCTCTCAGCTTTTCTCTTGGAATCTACGTTTTGAGAAAACATATTCATGTAAAATTTGACAAGGAAGTCTTGTGGAAAACTTTGGCCTCTTGTGGAGTTATGGCGGCGGCGCTTCTGCTATTTGACATTCTACGGATGCAACTTACAGGGTCAACGGAGTTTCTCGTTTTCCGGCTCCATCTACTTCCAGTATACATACTGTTAGGCGCATTGGTCTACGCTGGAACCCTCTTCACGCTCAAGGCTGTGAAACGGGAAGATTTAGAGCTTCTGAAAGAGTATCTTCCCAGAAAATTGAGGTGGACGGTAAGCTGGATTGAAAAGATATTTCCCGTTGGATAGTGGTGAAACGGGACGTGAAAAGGAATCTCAAGACGTTGCTTTCTGAAAGACTTTCGCCGGAAGAGGTTAGGCAGCTTTACAAGTCTTATGACATAATAGGTGACATAGCAGTAATACGTGTTCCAGAACATTTAGACAAGCACAGCCGAATCGTCGCAGAAGCCATAATGGAAACGCATAAGCATGTTAAATCCGTCTGGAAACAGACAACTCCGGTTTCCGGCGAATTCCGTTTGAGAGGCTTGGAACTGGTTGCTGGTGAGGAGAAGACCGAAACCGTTTACAAGGAGTATGGCTGCGTCTTCAAGGTGGACATA
>QMXC01000118.1 GCA_003661945.1 Candidatus Bathyarchaeota archaeon
CTCGCGTGCATCGCTCCGCTTCGGCTTCCAGGTCCTCTTCTTAAGCCTTTCTTCTTCTTTTCCCGTATTACCCGGGCTCGAGCTCGGCTTACGCCTTTTTCTTTCAGCTTCTTTATGGCGCCTTCGTGGATAAGCTTCTTTATTTCTTCCCGAGTGATCGCCATCTGAACATCTTCTATTCTTTCTGGATCTATCCAAACCCGGTTTTCGCCGATTTTCAGAATTTCAGCGGCTAAACGCCTCTGGCTTTTCAAGCTCATTTCTCCGCCTCCACTTTCTCCTTCTCTTCGGTTTCTTCGATTTCAACTGTTTCCTCAGGGATCTCCGGGGTTCTAGGCGGATTGAGCACGTGAATTCCCTTTTCGCTTGCACGTAAGATTATTTGAGCCTTTTTCTTCATTCCAACCGTGCTGGCGATTCTGGCAACTTGGAAAGCAGGGTCTATTTTTTCCAGGTCATCCGGGTTTCGAACAAGAACTTCTTCGTATCCGGAGGGGTGGAGCCCTCGGGCTTTTTTGGGGCTGCGGTAACCCGTGTTCACGGTTGCCGGCCACCCTTTTATCTTTCTCCGCATCTTGTTGTCAAGCCCTTTTGGCCGTCTCCAGCTTTCCTTTAGGCGGACGTATCGCCAGCTTTCCTGCCTCACGAAGTTTGGCTTCTTCTTTTTAAGCCGTTCACGTATTTGGAGGGCTCTGCGTTTTTCTTCTAGTTTCTGAGCGTTTTCTTCTTTTGTTTTCTTTTTCATTCTTGGAATCCCTCTGTTTTTTCGTATACGTATATGCCGTCTAGGAAAACCCGTGGGTCTTTGTTTTTGATTTTTGTTGCTTGTTCGATGTTTGCGGCTGTTTGGCTTACGTGTTCAATGTTTATTCCTTGGACTATGACGTCTTCGCTTTTCGGGATAACTTTCACGTCGCCTACAATTTTGGCTTTGCGGGCGCCTCTTTCACCTGTAAAGTTTTCGATTAGGATTGTTTTGCCTTGAACCTTTACGGTTATGGGGAAGTGGGAGAACACGATTTTAAGCTTGTATGTGAAGCCTTTTGTCACTCCGATTATCATGTTGCGTATGTGTGAGGCTATGGTTCCGACAACGGCGGCTTCCTTTTTTCTAGGCCACCGCGTCTTAACGATTATTGTGTTTCCTTCCTTTTCGATGGTGACTGGCGCGTGGGAGAAGTCTCTTGTAAGCGTTCCTTTTTCGCCTTTTACAGTGACTTTTCTACCCTCGATTTGAACCTCTACTCCGTCGGGGATTTGAACAGTTTTCGTTTCTTCCACGCTTTTCATCGCTTCTCCCTTTTCAGTCTAGTATACGAAGGCTAGGATTCTTCCTCCTACGCGTTTTTTCTTTGCTTCTCTGTGGGACATCACGCCGTAGGGCGTTGAGATTATGAGTATGCCTACGTCTCGGGACGGTAGGAAATGTTTTTCCCACTCTTCGAACTCGTCTATTTTCACCGGGTATCGAGGTTTCACGGCTCCGCACTTGTTTATTCTGCCCAGTAACTGAACTCTGAATTTGCCTGAACGCCCGTCATCTATGAATTCGAATTCGCCTATGTAGCCGTTGAGCTGCATGACACGGAGCACCATTCCCAGCAGTTTAGACGCTGGGCTAATCACGCATTCCCGTTTGTTTCGCATCTCGTTGTTCATTATGGTTGTCAATCCGTTTGCCACTACGTCCATCCCGTTTTAACCTCTACTCGTATTTTTTGAAGCCGAGTTTCTTGGCGATTTCTCTGAAGCATTGACGGCATATGTATAGGTTGTATCTGCGTATTACCGAGCCGTAAGCTCCGCAACGTCTACATGGGCGGCTGCCTTTTCCGTATTTTCTTTCCTTTTTAGGTTTTTGTTTCCCCACTGTGATTCACCTTTTAGACTATTTCAACTCCCGTGAGCTCTTTTAGGAAGAGCATGGCTTCTTCCGGTGTAAGCTTGTGATGTTTTCCAATTCTCTTTTTCCGTTCAACTCGCCTATATTTGATGCGTTGTCCCGGGCGGCAGAGCGAGACACATACGTCCATGCCGAATATTCCCAGTTCAGGGTCATACTTCATCCCGGGAATCTCGATATGTTCTTTTATGCCGAAAGCGAAGTTGCCGCAATTGTCAAAGCAGCTTTTCGGAAGCTTGTTGTCAACAGCTTCAAGGGCTTTCTTAAGAAACTCTACAGCTCGCTCCTTTCTAAGCGTGACCATGCATGCTATGGGTTCACCTTTTCTTATCCCGAAGTCCCGGATGGTTTTCTTCGCTTTCCGTTTACACGGTTTCTGACCCGTAAGCTCTTCTAGCACTCTGGCGGCTCTTTCGAGCGGTTCACCTGACTTGCCTACCGAAATGTTTACCACTACCTTTTCGATTCTAGGTTTGAGCATGGGGTTTTGCTGCCATTTTTTACGGATTTCCTCTTCAGACACCTTGCTCACCTTCGGATGGAAGAGAAATCAGCGGCTCGGTTTTCCCCACCGCGAATACGTAGTTCAGCCTTGTTTGATACTTGTTGCCTACGCTGTCCTCTATGGTGACAAGCCAGTTTCTACGTTTCGCGCCTTTTCTTTCCTCAATTTCAACTATCTTGCCATATCTGCCTATGTTCTTCCCACCCGTGATTATGGCTAAAACGCCTTCCTCGAGTGGAATATGATCCATTATTTCTCTTTCAGGCAGCGTTATCCTAAGCACGTCTAATGTTTTGTAAACGTCTTCCTCAGGGTTTTTTGGGTCAGCGACTTTAATTAATAGATTGGAGCCGTCGTGAAGGTTAAGCTGGATGTGCCCGTTTCGAACGACGGTTTTGTCTTCAATCCGGCACAGTTTGAAGCCTGTTTCTTCGCCCTCTATCGGATGGAGAACGTATCCTTTAGGCGAGGGGAGAACACGGTAGGTTTTCTCCACTTCCCTTATGTGAATTACGTCCATCAACCCAACTGGAAAATCATCTGCACGTCGAACTTTCCCGTCCACCAACACTTTTTCAGCGGCAACTATCTTCTTGGCTTCTCTCCTCGTTTCCGCGAATCCCAAAATGTCGCGGAGAACCAAACATAACGGCAAACAGTTTTCAAACGAGTGTGGCCCCGGAGAAGGCCTTACGGCCCACACAAATTCCTTTCGCGGAATAGGCCACAGTTTCGGGGCGGGTTTACGTTTCATATGTTTTTTCGCGCCTTTCTTCCCCATTATTTCTTCGCCTCTCCCTCTTCCTTTCCTTCCTTTTTCTTGGTTCTAGCCGATTTTCTGGCACGTTTGGCGGATGTTTTGTTTGTCTTCCGTTTGGTTTTGCGTTTTTCCACGGTTTTAGGCTTCTCAGCTGGTTTCGCCTTTGCTTCAGTTTTCTTTTTTCTTGCCCCAAGCTTCTTAGGTTTAGCTTTTGGTTTTTCCGGCGGAGCTTCGGCTTTTTCTGTTTCCGGTTTTTCTACGGGTTTCTCTTCAACTTCTTCTTCAGCAGCTGCGGCTTCCGCGGCTTCTTCGACGGCTTTTCTCGCCTGTTTTTTCCTTTTGAGGATTTCTCTTCGCCATTTGTCGTCTAGGTTCAGCTTGGTAATCATCACTTTTGACGGGTGAATCCCTACGAATAGGGTTGTTCCGTCGACTTTTTCCCGGGTTAAGCCCTCGATGAAGATTCTGTATTTTTTGCGGTCAACACGGGTTATTTTTCCTTCGAACCCCTTGTGGTCGCCCCGGGTTATCATAACCGTGTCGCCCACGCGGACAGGCAACGTTTTTACCCCTTGAGATTCTCGGAGTTCCGGGGCGAGGGGCGCTGAGAAAACCTTATATCGCCTATGCAACGGCGCTTGGAACAGCCTTTTTCTCTGTTTTCTAGGTTGAGTTGTGAGCATGTTTCTTCTCTCCTATATTATTATGCTGGCGGCGCTGGCTATACGTGGCCATCTTTCAGCTGCTTCCTTCGCTACTGGTCCGCGGATTTCGGAACCTTTCATTTCGCCTTCGGTGGTCATTATCACGGCGGCGTTGTCTTCGAATTGAACCCATATTCCTTCGGCGCGTCTGTAGGGTTTTCTCTGGCGGATTATAACCGCGTGGAATATTTTTTTACGCATGTCAGGGGTTCCCCGTCTTACCGAGACGGTTACCATGTCGCCTACCGCTGCGGTTGGAATTCTCCTCAAGCGTCCCTTGTATCCTAATACTTGGATGAGCCTGAGTTCTCTTGCACCTGTGTTGTCAGCGCATTTTATCATGGAGCCAGCTGGTAAGCCTCGGGAAATTTTAGGTCTCTGCCCGATTAGTCCCCGGGCGAAGAAGGCTCTTCTCGCTCTGGCTGCCACTCTATTTTTCCTCCAGTTTTTCGATTACGACGAAGGAGACGGTCTTGCTTATAGGTCTGCACTCCGCTATTTTTACACGGTCTCCTTCCTTCGCATTTATGCAAGGCGGGTTATGCGACGGAATTCGGCTTCTACGTCGTTCATACCGCTTATATTTAGGAACATAATGGAGGTAGTCGCGTTGAACGATTACGGTTTTATCCATTTTGGCGCTTACAACCACGCCTTCTAGGACGCGTCC
>QMXC01000119.1 GCA_003661945.1 Candidatus Bathyarchaeota archaeon
TTCTGGGTGGACATTTATTCAGAGCAGTTCTAATTGGGCTGATAAGAAGTACATCAGTGGTTTGAAGGGGTGGGAAGGGGATTTATCCCTCACATACTATACATCTATGAGAACAGGATTCAGGTTAAACATGCGATATTCTGCCCTTTCAGACGCATATCCAGAGATGAATGATGCTGGTTTTTCAACCATCACCAGCCTTAAAGAACTACTGATCAATACAGGGGTTGTGTATAGGTTTTAAACAAAGGCTGAATTTCATAAGTTTGAAGTGTGGTTTACAACAGAACCACCTTGAACATGTAGGATTTATCAAACACATGCACTTTTACAAAGTAAACACCCGACCTGTCTATCTTTATCTTCTCCTTGTAATACCCAGGTGCTTTAACTTTACTTTTTCTATATACATTCCTCCCTGTAATATCATATACATCAATGCTCACTAACCCTGACCTTGGGAGTGCACATTCTATATTTACACAACCTATGTCAATATTCCTTACCAAAGAGACCTTTACTTCCTCTGGAGTTTCAGATGTGCCAACGGTGTAATCAGCATAACCTACCCTTATGTCATCTATATACCATCCACTCCGGGTTAGATTCCTGTCACTTCCAAAGCTAAACTTGATAGCTACACTGGAATCACCTGCATAATCACTTAAATCAACTATAGTCTTTGTCCATTCTTCAATCTTGCCTGTGTATCCTGGCTCACCAGGAATACATGCATTGCCAGAAGGGAAAGAATCTTCGTTGTAAGGGGGTGATACAGGGTAAACTATTGACCAGTTTATTCCGTCTGCGGTGACATTTATATTCCCACCGTCATACCCATTCTCAAAGTCAAACCACTGGTAAAACTCAAGGGTAACCTGTCCGGAAGCTCCACTCAGGTCTAAAGAAGTGAGGAGCATAAGGGAATAGCTGTTGTTGGTGTAATCAGTATCAAGAACAGTTGCCCAGCATCTGGAACCAGAGTGGGCATTTCCAGGACCTGATGTTGGTATGCCCCATTCCCAGTCACCTACCTCAACAATGTTTCCGTTGTTTTGTTCAAAATCTTCATTGTATATCCAGATATAAGGATATAGTGCTGCGTCCACCCGGACATCCCCGCTGTCACCAACATATACAGTTATCAAGGTATCAGAATATTCTGCCTTTCTGAAATAGAGGTCGTATGTGTCCCCACACACAGTGAAACTGTAATTACCCCCAATGTCAGTATAGGTTGTTTCAATGTAGGCGGTTTTATGGCTCTCTAATTTCACCAGTACACCGCTATCATCAGGGTTACCTCTACAGTCCACAGTTCCATGTATTGTTGCAGTGGGGGGTGATTCATCAGTAAGCAGGTAAAACACACTGTTTTTAAGGAGTTGTTTTGATACTATTGTGTCTGTAAGTGCGTTCAGATTAAAGGCATAGTAAACAACCTGTCCTGCTTCAGGTCCAGGGGTATTGTCGTGTACACAAATTCCTGCATTTGATGGATATTTTTCAGTCCCGAAAACAAGGGCTCCACCTGAATATAAGGTCATTGCATCTTCATCATACCATGAGGAGTATTGTAAATGTATGGTGTCTGGAAGAATGTTGGGCCTTATTGCAAGGTTGTGGGAAGAATCCTGTAAAACAAGGTTTCCAGCACTATCTACATCCCATCTGTCAACGTGGAGTACTGTATGGTCAAAGTCTGAACCTCGATAATCATAACCAACTTCTCCACCTTCAATAAGTAATTTGCCTCCAGAGTTGTACCAGGCTGTGATTTTATCTATGAGACCGGGTTGGGATAAGGGATTAAAGTCATTCCCGCTGGATAAAATCACAACATCATAGGGAGACCAGTCTGCACTGATTGCCTGTTCAGAATTTATTGTATCCACCATATACCCGAATTCTACAAGCCATCTGTATATTTTATCACTGGATTCAGAAAGTTTTACATCCCTTTTGTCCAGAGGAGGAATATCATTTTTTGACATCCTTTTTCCTGGAAGAATACGTTTCTTTGGATAGTCATCGTCGTCAACCAGAAGTACGTAACCCCATGTATTATCAAGATAGAATGTGTCAATCTTTGTAACTGTATTTATATCCATTGTCGTGTCACAGGATGTGTGATAGAAACTACTGATTAAAAACCTGTATTTAAAAAAGGGAAGGGTTATATTGAATACGCCACCAGCCAGAGAATCAGATGTTGTTACCCGGAATAATTGACCGTTATCAACCCTGTATATTTTTACAGTGGATGTGAGAGGTTTGAGAGAATGTGCCTCTAATACATATCCTGTAAATGAACAGGTTGATGCTGGCTCCATCTCAAAGGTATAGTTGTTGTAAGGATTTTGAATAACAATATGATACACTGTATCTATATACCCAACTTCCCGTAAATACACATCATAAAATCCACACAGGAGTGAATCAGCATCAAAACCACCATCAGTTCCTGAATACCCACTAAAAACGGGTGTATCTGTGGATGTGTCTGCACCAGCCTGATAAAATCTTATATAAACATTATTTATACCATTACTTGTGGAATTGTCCTTAACTATCCCTTCAACATATCCCTTGAAGTCTTTCACAACAACCCGAGTGTTATACAGGTTGTATCCACTTTTTCCAATTACTACATCAATAATGCCATTGGAAAGAGGGATAACATCAGTCTCCATTGTGTCAGTGGTAGTCTCTACAATTGTGTCAATACCGCACCCACTTATAAATGCTTTGTGTCCATCTGGTCTTGTGTAGGTGCTTATTACCCCTGGTATTCCTCCCATTAGATAACCATCAACATTTATGGTATCACTTCTTGCCCTTACTTCCACAGAGGTGAAGTTATCACCATTGACAACCCATACTGTTTCCTGAAAACAGTAGGATGTGGAGGTTATCTTTCGTCCTTTGACCAGCAATATCTGACCATAAGGGGAATTTATTCCATTAAGATATGCATGGCCTGATGCATTTGTTGTATCAACATTGAAGACATCATATCCCTCTATACTTACTTCAATGGAGTCTTCAGGTACATCCCCTGAAATTGTGGTTACCATGATGTCTGTGGGTGTATTGATGTTTATAGTATCCGGCTCTACAGAGACCCTGAATATACCATATTTTATTGTTACAAAGTCTATGTTTGAACCGTTGTCCTGGTAACCCACAACATAAATAATATTTCTATCCTTATCAATGCAGATACCATACCCACAATCATCACCAGGATGAAATATAGTATCTGCCCATACAAGATTCCCCGATGAGTCATATTTTATTGTGGCAATTTCGTTGTCATCGTTTACTGAAATCTTACCCGTAACATAGACATTGCCCATTGTATCTACATCAATTCCATAGGCAAATGCGTCTTCATATATTCCATACTCCCTGAGCCAGACAATACTCCCCATTGAATCCCACTTTACTGTAAGATATTGGTAATGAGAGAAATAAGGGAAAAAGGTCCTTCCTGTTGCGTATATATTGTTCCATTTATCCACTGCAAGGTCGTAGATATATGCATCAGCATAATATCCCTGAGGAATAGAATCTTCCCAGAGAAGACTTCCTAAAGAATCGTATTTGGTTATATACCAGTACTGGTATCCTTCAAAAGTGGATTTACTTCCTCCTACATACACATTGCCCTTTGAGTCAATAGCAACCGAAGTGGCGAAATTATCATAGGTTAAATATGACTTTCTTGTCCATACAGTGTCTCCTGAGGGTTTATACTTTACAGTGTATCTGGTCCAGTAATCATCAAGTAATATATGCCCTGTTACATAGATATATCCGTTTTTATCGACTGCCACATCCCATGCTTCGTCGTTTCTCCCCATATCAATAATATCTATCCAGGACAAAGGCATTTTGTATGTAAGATAATCGTAATTGGTCCCATTATATGACTTACCTGTTATATAAAAATTTCCCGAACTATCCATGGCAATACCCATTGCATAATCATAAGACCCGTTATCCAGAGTATCTGTATTGAGAAGATTTCCAGCACTATCGTATACTGCAGTAAACATATCAGAATTAGGGCCAATATACATGTAACCGGTTACATGTATATTTCTGTTGCTATCAAGTACAGGGTCAAAGGCACACTCGGAGTTTCCAGAATCAATCACCCGCTTCCATACAATGGTGTAATCATTAGATGAGAGACCTGGAGCATATAACAGAAGAATAAGAAGGGTCAAGAATGTTTTCATAGAGTCCTCCTTTTAGGGGAAAGGAAGTATCAAGCCAAATTGGTACATTAAGAAATTGACCTATAGATATAACCACACCTATCTCTTCAGTCATTGTTATTCCTTCATTTTTAATAATATATATGACCAAACCAATTATGTCAAGATTCCCCTATGGAAGGAAGGATTTTATACTTCCGTGAACAATTTAAATATAGAATACAAGGGGTAGATTTTGTATCTCCCCCTTTCTTCAAAGTTTGAAGCAGAGAATATTATACCGTAAGGCGATTTTTTTTCATCAA
>QMXC01000120.1 GCA_003661945.1 Candidatus Bathyarchaeota archaeon
AGAACTCTTTCGCTGAAACTGCAGTACCGTTCCCATACCGCGGCTTTTAGAACTGGAGAATGTTCCAAGGTTATATTTAGCGGTTTGCCGAGGTTAGCGTTGGCAACATCGGTTGCGGTTACGTTGTAGAATTGAACCCATCTTTTAGTGTCCTTATGAACTGCTTGGTAGAGGTCCCACGGGTTAAACACTTCGTCAAGTTGATAGGTAATCTCCATGTCAATTTGATTTTCTACAACTAAGTCGTTGTTTAAATCGTTTCCTTGAACGTCGTCAGCGTCGTGAAAGTTTACTACACCATAAACGGTTACGCCTCGGAACTGTTTTCCCCAACAAGTAGTTTCGCTTGAGTAGTCTAGCATGAAGTCCCATTCGCCGATCACGAAGGGAATTTCTGGTTCTCCAGGAGTTATGTCGGGTTCACTTACGTTGTAGAGGGGTTCAAGGGATCTGGCCCAGCCGTAGACCGTGTAGTCGCTTAGTATTGGCCAGAAGGCCGCGAAGCCTGTTACAGCTGTGTCTGAGGCAATTATCTGGGCTAGGTCGAACTCGTGGGGTAGGGCTATCGGTTTTCTTGTCTCCGAATCAATCTTGTAGAGTTTGTAGTAAACCTTTACATCATCAGCTGTTAGCTGTTCGTAGAACGTTATTTCTCCTGTAGCGTAGTTGATTTCGTAGTCTTGACCTCTTTTTTGCCACACGTCGTTTACGTAGACAAATTCTGAACGGTCAACCACGGGGAATCCGTAGGGTTCAGCTCCGCCGTCTGGAAGTTGGAGACTTGTTCCCGAGAACGAAGAGTCGTGGTAGTAGAATTCCCGGGTGATGTTCTTGGAGAGGTGCCAGTCTGCTCCGAAGCAGGTGCGTAACTGCTGGTGGTAGAAGTGGGCGTAGCTTTTCCATTCAGGTGAGGGACCTAGGTCCCATTCGCCTCTGTTGCTGAATTGGATGTCAACTGGTCCTTCCAGGATTTTTGAGTCGATTGTCAGTTTGATATCCTTGAATACTATGACTTCTTTCTTAACCTTGTTGAATACTATAGTGAAGATTACATCTAGCACTGGATAGGAGTCGTCGCCTACCGTATCATTGAGATGGGTAGTTAAAACAGCTACAAAACGTCTGGGTCCGTCGTAAAGCACGGTGATATCTTCGGTTACTGCGCTTCCACTGGTTTTCCTTCCGCCGTGGGGAGCGCCGTATGGGTCGGTTGCACCGTTTATCCAGTCTCCGCCGTATTCGACCATGTCGGCGAACATGGCGAACGCCCAGAGGTGTCTTGCGCCGTAAGATCTATGTACGTAGCGGGCGTCGAGAACCCAGCCGTTGAGCCAGTATTTCATGTCGACTCCTTCGTTAGCGAAGGGGTCTCTGCCGGAATAGTTTAAGCCATGTCCGCTGTGAGGGTCTATAAATTCACCGAATTTTGAGAATCCGATCGTTAGACTTTTCTTTTCGAAGGGGTATAGCGAATAGTAATCGGTGTCTAGTACGCCTTGAACTGTTTTGTACCAGTCAGCTGGGTCTGTTGTGGCTTTTACTGTTATTAGGGGGGCTATTAGTGTTAGGAGGATTATTGTTGCGGTTGTTATGGTTATGGCTAGTTTTTTCTTTTCCATTTTACATTCCTCTTGTGTCGTATACGAGACTGTTAGTTGCGTTATTAAAAATTTTTTAGCAATTCTGATTCTGAATTCGAATAAAATTCAGAAAGCTAAAACCGGGGGAAGCCGACGTCTTTTCCTAAACAACCGTTTAACTTTGTTCAAAGGCAATAATAGAAAAACAGTTGCCGAAAGAAAGCTTGTAAAAGAAAGATAAAGCCCGAGATCAGCGTACATTTGCCCTTTAAAACGGATGGTTATCTCCAACGTCCCAGTTTCGCTTATGGGAAAACCATTCACCAGAGAATAGGTTTTTAGTGGGGAAACTTCGTTCCCGTTTACGTAGGCTTTCCAGAGCGGATTATAAGACTCGGAAAAAACGAGTAGTGAAGGCTCTACAAGCTTAGCCGACACGTGATAGGTGCAGGGGTCGATTTTTCTGAAATTTAGCACGGTGTTGTTGCTTGGTTGAACCTCGAAAACCTTGCTTAGCGAAGGGGGTTCTTCGCTGTCTTCAGAAGAGTATAGGACTATCGTGTCGATTACAGCTTTTCCAATGGAGCCTAACCGTAATTCGTGTTCGCCTTTTGACAAAGATACTGGTCCCAGCGTTTGCCATTTGAATAGTGGGGAACTGGAGCCTCTGCAGTCAACAGAGAATGCTTCGTTGTCTAGTTTGAAGAAGAGTTTTCCATAATCTTTTCCACAAACAGTTCTTAGGGCTATTTTGTATTCTCCTGATTTCGGAATGAAAAGCTTGGTTGAAACAGATGTGGATTTTTCGAAGACCTCGAGTTCCCATATGCTAACTAGAGGGAAATCGGAGAATTCCGTAACGTTTAGGCGAAGTTTCGTTGCGTTTACTGGTTTTTCGAAGATGTGCAACGGGGAAAACGATGTGTTTTCTGTTTTGTTCACTATGGTGGTCCAGCCGGTTTTGTTCCATACTTGTAGCAGATAGTTTTTCGCGTAGGCGGTTTCAAAGTTTATCTTGACGCCTATTATTTCTTTGGGAGAAGCCCATTCTAGTGTTAGCCATTGTGGGGGCGGTTCGTAGGGTTTGGACGCCCACCTTGTTGCGTAGTTTCCGTCAGTGGCATACTCAGCTTTGAGAGTCTTGTAGTCTTTTATTTGCGTAGAGCTGGCTGTGGCTTTGCCTTCTGAGGCGACGTTGGTGGCTGCGTTTTCCAGTTCTAATACTGTTCCTTCGTAGGGGAAAACATACGTTTGTTGTGTCGCAGCATCTTGGTTGAAGAAGTTTTCAGTTTCGACTAAGTAGACTATTCTTCCATGGAAGGTTTCCAGCTTTTTTATGATTTCGTTGAGTTTGGACTGGAAGGTTTCGGGGCGAACTATCATTATGGCGTCTACATCGTTGTAGCCTTCACCGTCGTTTGAGAGTGAAAGCGTGTGCTCTCCGCGTTGTAGTTCTATATTGGTTAGGTTCACCCATTTCAGTCTTGTATGGTGAGAAGCAAAGGGGGCGAACTCGGCTATTGGAAGGTGATCTATTGAAACTTTGAGGGTGCCCCGTTCGGTTCCGAAGCCTAGGCGAAGCCAAACACTGTAACAGCCGCTCGTGTCCACCTTGAAAGGAATGTCAACTTTTGTTTCACCCCTTGTTGTCAATGTTTTTTTCCCTAAAACCAGATGTCCCAAGTTTCTCCAGAAAGGAGCGGGAGCCCAGTACCGGGTGTAGTTGAAGCTGGGCACGCCGTACTTTGCTGCAAGAATCAGTCTTGCTTCGTCCTTTAGGGAAAGCATAGCTAAGTCGATTGGTGTTCCATCTGTGAAGATTACGGTGCGGGTGTTAGGGGAGTCCAGCAACTCATCTAGCGAGTCCAGCTCGTGGGCGAAGAGGAGGGCGGTTTCGTTAAATTTGAAAGAGTCAATTTTAGATAGCGAAAGGAGGCTTTGGAAGCCGCCTACTACCAAGCTTTGGGAGTTTACTAGAGAAAATGGAGGATTATAGTAAGCATTGCGTAAGATTGTTGCGTCGGTTTCGTTGCGGATAACGGTTGCTCCTTTCTGGTTGAGGAAAAATTCGGCTGCTTCTTGGCTGGCGTAAGAGGGAATTACTATGTATTTGTAGCCGAAGGCTCCGAGAACCTTCAGAAGGTTTTTTGTGGTTTTTTCGCGGACGACGGACAGTCTGAGATAGTCAACAAAGCTTCGAGATGATGGAGTCCATCCGCCGTCTTGGAGCACAGGTTTGTCGTGGATGAAGGAGCTGTCGAATCCTAAGTCGTGATACCATCCTGTTTCAGCTAGCATGCGGCAGAAGCAGAAGTCGGTTTTGGCGCCTGGCTGCTCGAGCCATTCGCTTGGGCTCTTATTCACGGTGACTATTTTGAAGTTGCCTTCTTGTTGGCTGAGCCATTCGTAGGGTTGAAGATATTCTTCGGGGAAAACATTTACAAGTAAGCCTTGGTGGAAAAAGAAGAAGCACGAGAGATAGCCGCTGACGAAGATTAGGATTAGGAAAGAAACTGCGAGAAATCGTAGAAGCTTGCGTAGGGCTTCCGCGGCTCGTTTAAGACTTATTGAAATGCGGAGTTCACGTTCTTTTTCTCGAGGGTTGCCCCGCGTTCTGATTTCTAGAGTAATCTCTTTGTCACCTTGTTGCCTTTTCAGATAGTCAATGAGTGTTGCCGTGAGTAAGGCTATGAAGAAAGCGTTTGAGAACGCTGTCATCATTTCCCATCTGCTTGGTCGACGGAAAACAGCGAAGTAGGGTACGTTAAACCAAGCCCATATGAACACGAAGCCTAGCGGGGAATTTGTTCCTTTAGCGAGGAAAACCGAGATAACGGTGGAGGTTAAAAAGAAGAGGGTATATTTGTCTTTTCGTATCAGCACTGTGCAGTAAGCCAAGGTGAAGATGAACGTTAGAATTTCGCTTACTGGAAAGTCGGGTACGTC
>QMXC01000121.1 GCA_003661945.1 Candidatus Bathyarchaeota archaeon
TCTACCTTGTTATTTTTGCCTGTTTTATTTCGTTCAAGAGCCGCTTAGCTTCTTTATGCGTGTCGAAATACCTTCTCACAGGTTCAAGAATTTTAGCTAGTTCCCAAGCTACAGCGTTTTTCAAGTCTTGCGGGTGAAGTTTCCCTTCGCGGTAAGCTTTTTCCAGCTCTTCGAAGCTTTGGAACTCTACGTTTCCACCGAACTTTGCTGGGCGTTCGATGAAAAAGCTGTCTTTTTCCCTGAACACTATGTATTTGCAGATGTCGAGAACCGGGTTGAACCGAACTGCTTTTTCGGGGCAGAAGGCTCTCGAAATTTTCCGCTGAATTTCTTCGGGTGAGTCATAAATGAACACGCATGTTTCCGGCTTGCTCTTCGACATCTTCGCAGAAGCAATAACTTCCTTTTCCATCCCTTCAGGAGGCGGCCACACAGCGGGCTTCTCCAGTCCCTGCAGCAAGTGATGATGCACGCATACGGGTTTCCAGAATCCAAGTTTTTCGCCGAGTTCGATGGCTACCACGTTTGCTTTTCGCTGGTCCATGCCTAGCTGGCAAATCTTCACCTCTAGCTGGAATATGTCTGCCACTTGCATCGGCGTGTAGAGGAAGTCTGAAACATATTTCGCGTCTGTTTCCTTTCTTCCAGCTATCTCGAGCGTTCGCCTTGTTCGAGCTATCGTTAGGTTCTTGGCGATTTTCACCACTTTAGCCCAGTAGTTCAGGTCGTTGTAGAGCTCGTCGGAATATATGAACTCGATTTTATCTTCGGGAACCCCCAACGCAATCCAAGAATGCCTAAAAAGGTCCGCCGCCCTTCTGATGAGCGGAAGGTCTCCTCCCAACTTGTTGTTGAGCCACGCATGCCACGTAGAAAGATAAGCTTTAAACCGTATCCCCGCTTCCACAAAATCTTTCATTTTATAAGCACATATTACACCGGTTCCGAGATGAACCAGCCCAGACGGCTCCCAACCATTATAGGCGACGGGATGCTCCTCGGTCTCCAACAAACAGCGAAGAGAATCAAAGGTTAAAACCTCCTCAGTGGGAGGACGGCAAATCAGCTCAATCCGAGTCTCTATGTCCAAACCGTGACCACCGCTCTTCCTTCTACGCGAAAGTTAAACTTAAACATTTCAGAAAAATCGAACGCGGCTTTAACCCCGTGCCATTGGAGATTTTCCGCGGGCGCTGTCTCCCAGAGTAACCTAACACTTAACCTCACGGCAGGAGCGGTGCGCTCCCCTCCGCTAAGCTCTCTCTGACCTGGGAGTCTAGGCGCCCGCGCCCCACCGTGTCCCACGCTTGGGTAAACCCGGATTTTCATCGAAGTCAAGCTTTGCTCTGCTTGGTGTTCTCAACCGGGTCCGTCAGCGTGGATGTTCCGGTGGGGTTTCAGCTCTTTTCATCGCCAAACTATGAAGGAACTGTTTGTGGAAAATAAACTTTGCTTTGTTTCGCTGTATGTGTCAGTAGGTTTTTCCATAGTTCATGGCGATTCTCGCGATGTCACGCATGTTTATCCGGAAATCGAACCGTATGTCTACAAAGAGGTTGTATCTGCTGCTTTGAGGTGTTGCTCCGAAGGCGGCTCCGGCTTGACCTAAATCTTCCATATTTACCACGTTGTTGTTATCGATGTCTCCCGGGTTCATGAGTTGCAGCAGAATTCCTATTTTTTGCGGTTGGCTTTCCATGTAGAGGTTATACGTGAGGTTCATGTTTAATTCGAAAGGTGTTAAGAACACGGTTTGGTTGCCGTAAAATTCTGTTACAAGCTCGAACAGTTCTTGAGGGATTACGAGCCTAAATGCGTCTTCCCGAATCTGGGAGACGTCTACTGACCAAACGGTTTCGCCTTCCCTAGTTTTTAAGCCCACGGTTATGCTAACGATAAGTTCAGGATCAACTTCGAATGTAGCAGTGTCTGTGACCCGTTCTCCTGCGATTTCAGCAGAGGCCGTAACAGTCCATGTTCCATTGGTTCCCACAACAAACGCAGGTGGAACTCTAAAATAAAAAGAAGCTACGCCTTCACAGTTAGTTGGTTTTGTGACAACAAGAATGGGAGTATTTAAAGAATTGTTCACCTCGAAATCTACGAGTACATTTTTAACGGGCCACCCATTGTAGGTTAAGTTAGCGTAGAGGAAAACTATCTCCAACGGCGAGAAAATACCTCCTGACGCATTTAACCCATGTCCACCCTTCTGCGTATAAACGTCAAGCACGTAGTTATCTGCGGATTCAACCGCACCGGTAGAAAAAGCGAAAGCCCCAAGCGCCAACAAAAAGGCTAAAAGAAAACCCTTAAACAACTCCTCCTTTCTCCTTCCCATTAAAATAGATGGGAAAAACAACAATATTTACATTACGTTTACGTTACGTATTTAATTTTCCTTTATGGACCCACAAAGCCGCATTTTGGACATTTATAGTTTCGCCCGAACTTTCTGCATTTTTTGCATCGCCATATGGTGATTTCTCCGCAGTTTGGGCATGGAAACTTCGTTGCCTCGCTTCGAGGTGGAATAGTTTTGTTGCAGCTGGTGCAAACGGTTAAGGCCAACGTTCTTTGCGTCATATGCGTTATTCTCCATATGGGTAGGGACGTAAAACTGTATTTGCAATGGTTCCTTATATTTGCTACGTTAGATGATTAATTAAGGTTTCAACTGCAAAAAGGGATAGCGAAAATGCACAAGTTTGAAGGAGATAAGCAGTATCATATTTGCTGTGGAAAGGGGGACCTTGCGGAATATCTGCTCGTTCCCGGTGACCCGGAAAGAGTGCCTAAAATCGCTGAGTTCTGGGACTCTGCTCGAGAAGTGTCGGCGCATCGGGAGTTTAGAGCTTTCACGGGAACATATAAAGGCGTGGAGCTTTCTGCCTTGTCGAGTGGCATTGGACCGGCTTGCATGTCTATAGTCGTCAACGAAGCTGCAAAAGTAGGGGTGAAAACTTTTATTCGTGTGGGAAGCTGCGGGGCTATTCAACCCGACGTTCAATGCGGAGACATTGTGATTTCCACGGCAGCGGTGCGTTTTGATTTTACGAGTAATTATTACGCGTTTCCAGAATATCCCGCTGTGGCGGACTACGAAGTTGTTTTGGCTTTGATTGAAGCTTGTGAAAGGCTTGGATTGAACAATTATCATGTGGGATTAACAGCTACCACGGCGGATTTCTATGCAGGTCAGTCCAGACCGGTTGGAAAGCAGACGTTACCGCGAACGGAGAACCTTATTCCGATACTGCAAAAAGCAAATGTGATTAACTTTGAAATGGAAGCCGCCACGCTGTTTACGATTGCAAACGTTTATGGGCTAAAGGCTGGGGCTGTATGCGCTGTTTATGCAAACCGTGTTCGAAACGAGTTTAAGCCTGGAGCTGGAGAGCAAAACTGCATAAAAGCCGCAAACGAAGCCGTGAAAATTCTAGCAGAATGGCAGGAAAAGAAGGGAAAGCGTAGAAGAAAATGGTTCTTTCCAAGTCTTCTATAAAAACGCAACACAACATGTCAAAAGCTGCCAGTTCGACATGTAACCATCTAAAAAATAAAGTATAAAAGTAAGTAGATAGCAATAGCTTCCGATAATCTATGCGAAAATTGCTCACCGCTCTGGATGTTCGAATCCTACAGGCACTATGCGAAATTGGACCTAGAAACCTCAGCAAAGTAGCTAGGGCTCTCGGAATCCCCCGCGCAACGCTTCGTTTTCGGATAACACGCATGCACAATAACCCTAAAATCGCTCTAAGATGCGGTGCAACGGTTTATCATACAAATCTCGGCATGAAAAAAGCCCTTGTAAGAGCGAAGGCTCGTCCGGGAAAGGAAAAGCTTCTCGTGGAATGCCTAAAAGCAAACGACTACTGGTTATACACTTCCAGAACATACGGAGAAGGGGAAGGAGCGTCAGGACTTTATGCTATACCTGCTGAACACGCTGACGATTTCCAACGGTTCACCCAAGCCCTTCAAGATTTAGACGTAGCAGAAAACGTTGAGGTTTACTGGTCCACTTGTTTTCAAGCTGGTAAAGTTACGCCTACATGGTTCGATGAGGAATCTTCAACTTGGAATTTCCGCTGGGGAGAATTATTGAGTGAACTGGAAGAAGCTAGCGCCGAGCTGCCGTTTACGCTTGTTGACCCCCCGGGATTCCCAAATTACGGTGATGAAACAGACGTTTTCATGTTGAAAGAGCTGGAAATAGATGCCTTTCAACATCTCCAGAACATAGCTCAAAAACTCGGTATAAGCCTTCAAAGAGCTAGGTACCACTATATCCGGCACATATTAGAAAGGAACTTGCTAGAAGGTTTCCATGTCTTCATATACTCCCATGAGCCCCGGCTCTCCGTCTCACCGACTTTCATCGTAAGGTTTATGATAACGAACAACTCGCTAAATTCGCAAATTCGCTACTTGACAAACATTTCATATGGAGCTTGGGAAAAATACTTAGGGAAAACGCCTTAATAGTCGTGTCAAGATGTATTCCAAGAA
>QMXC01000122.1 GCA_003661945.1 Candidatus Bathyarchaeota archaeon
CGAAAGCTTTTAACGCGCTCGCATAGGCTTCGGCTTCCCGCATAACCAGCGGGAGAATCATCTGAAGCTGCATGATTATGTAGAGGCTTAAGGTTCTTTTGCCTAAAATGTAGTAGTGGCGTACGACCTTATAGATGTAGTTTAAGGCTAACGCGGCTTCAAGCGTGTTCTCTAAGTTGTTAATTTGAATTTCGTCCGCCGCTGGAGCCATGAGCTTCACTTCGTCCTTGAAACGTGTGTCCCTAACGTCGAGTATGTGTTCCAGCTTCCACACTATGCCTGCGGGGTCCATGCTTTCAGGCGAAATGGCGAAATATTCGAGGAAACGGTCTACACGTTCCGCCGGGTCTTTTTCCGGCTTTCCTATTTCCTTGATTGTTTCGATAGCGATTTTTCTTCCTTCGTCTTTTATGTATTTGAGACGGAGCAGCGAGCCTTCTACTTCTTTGAGCATAACGTACATCTGGATTCTCTGCCCGTAAAATATGAATACTATGAAGAAGAGGTAAAGAATCACGTTTAGAATCCAGCCGTAGTCTCCTTCTGGGAAAAGCTGTGCTATCTGCGAACCGTCAGCGAACATTGCGAACATCTATTTTGAACCTCACGCTCAAGACTCCTATAAACGCTGTTATAAGTTTTAGGGATTTCCACTCCATTTTCGCCGGCTTATAACCTGTGTTAAGGTGGGGCTGCCGGCTTTCCCGGGTTCGCGTGGCCGAAGACCACACTACAGCCGGGAACGGAGCGCGGTTTAACTTCCGAGTTCGGAATGGGTTCGGGTGGAACCCGCGCCCTCTGGCCGGCTAACCCCAAAATACACGTGAAGTTTAGGTTCATTAACTTTTCGCTTAGCTCCAAGTTACGCATGAAATGCTAACGTCTTAAGTTTCTTCTAGCTGCTTTATTCTGGTTTCGATGAACTCAGCGACCTTTTCTTCGCTGAATTTTTCCTCTTCGCGTTGTTTTTTGAGCTGTTCTTCGATTAAGGCGAGAACTTCGTCTATGTTTAATGGCTTTATTATGTAGGCGTCGGCTCCTTTGTTTACGGCTTCCACAGCATTTTGCAATGACGGATAACCAGTGATAATCACCTTCCGCATTTTCGGCGTTGTTTCCTTTATTTTCGAGAGCAGTTTTACGCCTTCTATGTCTGGCAGCCGTATGTCGATTAAAGCCAAGTTGTAGAATGCTTTCTCTGTTTTCTCTATTGCCTTTTTTCCAGAGTCGGCGGTGTCAACTCGGTATCCTTTTTCTTCAAGTATGGCTTTTAGAACTTTTCTTATGCTTTCGTCGTCGTCCACTATCAAGATTTTTACGGTTTCTTTCATGTTCTTCACCTCTTTTTTGGCTGATTGGAATTTTCACCGTGAAACACGTGCCCTTGCCCTTCTTGCTTCTAACAGTTATACAGCCTCCGTGGGCTTCGACTATACGTTTAGATATAGATAAGCCGAGTCCCATGCCTTTCGCCTTCGTCGTAAAGAAGGGCTTCCATATTTTCTTAAGCACTTCCTGCGACATACCAACTCCCGTGTCGCGGAAAGTTATTTCCAGCCAACAGTCCTTCTCTTCAGAACGTATCTCGAGTTTTCCACCCTTGGGCATAGCGTCAAAAGCGTTTCGAATAATGTTAAGAAAAACCCGTTTCATCTTGTCCTTGTCCACACGTATTTTCGGCTTGCTTTGCGTCTGATTGACAACACGGATGTTTTTCGGAACTTCTATTTGGGATAATGCTTCCTCGATCAGCAAGCTCGGACTAGCCTCAGTTAGCTCTAACACGATTTCCTTCGACATATCCAAAAGGTCGCTTATTATCTTGTTCGAATATTCAACATCCTTCTCAATTATCTCAAGCATTTCCTTCGATTTATCGTCGAGTTTTGATCCAAGACGCATTTTTAGGTAGTAAACTGCTCCCGCAATTCCAGTTAGCGGATTACGCAGGTCGTGACCCACCATAGCCGCGATTTCGCCTATTGTTGCCATTCTTTGAGCTTTCAGCAGTTTTTCCTGCGAAGCTTTCAGTTCCCTTGTGCGTTCCTCGACTAGTTTCTCAAGGTTTTCCGTGTATTCTTCTAGCATTTTTTCCGCTTGTTTTCTTTCGATCGCTGAGATTATTATCCCAGCTACTGTTCGAAGCAGAGCTATCTCCTCGTCTTTCCATTTTCTTGTTTTTTCCGTGTCGTCGAATCCTATGAATCCCTTCGGTTTTCCTTCCAGGTAAATTGGCACAACCACCAGCGAACGCACGTCTTGGCTTTCTTGAAGTTTCCTTTCTGCTTCAGCCTCTGGCGGAAGTTCGCTGACGTCGGATACTACGATGGGTTTGTTTTCCCGCAGTTGCTTTGTCCACCATGGAAACCTTTCGGGTTTTAGCCCCTTCATCTTCTTTATTTGAGGCGTCGTCCCCCTGCTGCACCATTCATGGGTATTGTCCGCGACGGTCACACCGTCGCATTCTCTAATTAGGTAAAGATACACGCGGTTGACTTTTACGGTTTCCCCGAGAATTTTGAGCGCATCGTTGATGGCTTTATCAACGTCTTTTTCCATTACAAATTTAGTTGAAATTACGCTTTTGCAATGATCGAGCTTATTCATATAGTTTATTTTTTCTTCAGCTTTTTTCTCTTCGGTGATGTTTCTGGCAACTTCTAGGATTGATGTTGTTCCATCCGGGTTTTTGATCGGGGACGCTATGAGTTCGTATATGTTGCCGAAACGGTCAACAGCCTCATACCTCATTGTTTTGATGTTTTTCTTTTTTATCAAAATCTCCTTGATGGGGCAGACCGGGCATGGTTTATCTCTGCCGATGAACACTCGGTAGCATTTCTTGCCTATGATGTTTCCAAAAGCCTTAATCAAAGGCTCATTTGCATATTCGATTTCGAAGTTTCTGTTTTCAATTACAACGCCTTCTGGCATGTTCGCTAAAAGCGTGTTAAGCTTTTCCTTCTGGCGTGCCAACTCTTCTTCGGCTTTTTTCCGTTCGGTTATGTCGGTAAACGCTGCTAGGTCGCCGGCGTATCGTCCTTTCCGTATGATTGGTACAGCGCTAACGATTACGGGTATTTCTTTTCCATTTTTGGATAAGAGGCATATTTCGTAGCTGCTTTTCTTTCCTTCTGGCCGTTTCTTTGTTTCTTCTTCAACCTTTTTATGAAAAGCCCGGGGGACTATTTCTTTCCAGTGTTTCCCCAAAAGTTCTTGTTCTGAATAGCCAAGCATCTGCGCCATTTTCGGGTTAACAAAGATAATGTATCCCTCAGCGTCGTTAGCGAGGATGCCTTCTTCGATGCATTGCACAATGTATTTGTCGAAATCCTTGAAAAAGCTTAGTTTACGCTCCCTTCTTTCAATACTTATCACAATACCTTTTCTATCTGAAATAGTAGCAAGCGTTGCATTTTTCTTTCTCTTCAATTGCACCGCCTAGCCTGTTAAACGGCGAAACTTCGATGAATGTGCCGATAAAACTGTTCGGTAAGCACATAATTAGAGTTGTGAAATACAAATTCATATTTGCCCTCGAATCCCCAATCTCTAAACCAGCCTAACGTGCTTCAGAAACCTATATATCCAAATTTTATAGTTTCAATAAATTGGTGGGGCCGTAGTCTAGCTAGGTATGACGACGGGCTCCAGAAAGCATTTCGGTACTATGGGTTTGCGGACCAAAGCTGGGATGAAGAGTTTCTGGAGCGGTTAGGGAAACCCGTAGGTCGTCGGTTCAAATCCGGCCGGCCCCACCACAAACAGCATATTCTACGTGAACAATACGGCCTTTCTAACGAGCCGCACAAAATAAAGCCCGGCGAGTAACCGTTAAAAGTTCGAGAAAGAGTAAAATCTCAGAATTCAATTACCATAGAACGCAAAAAGGGGCTGTCGGCTAGCTTGGTCTAGGCTCCGAGACTCGGGCTCTCGGGACCCCGGTTCAAATCCGGGCAGCCCCACCATTATTTTGGGTTTATAAAAGAAGAGAAAATGGGGAGAGGGCGAGTTATTTTTCTTTTGCCAGTATGTAGACGGCTTTTACGGCGATTATTACGGCGGCTGGGGCCACGAATGCTACTACGTAGTTTAGGATTCCGGTTGCCCAGTAGTAGAGAAGTTCGTGGATTCTTGAGAGGGGCTCCCATACGTCGTATGCGGTGCCTACGCCCACTCTTGTGACCATTAGGGCGATTGCGGCGATTAGGAAGGGTGTTACTTCTTTTGTGGTTATGCTGATGAGGCCGACTATTATTCCTAAGATTAGCATGAGTAATGTGATGTATCCGTTCGCATCCATTACCGCCGGGTCATACCAGTGTAGGCTTGCGTTGTAAGCCATGAAGCCTACTGCTAAACCAGCGATGATGGCTATGGCTACGAACGCCATAAAAGCGTATTGGGCTATTTGTTCATATTCCATTTTTTTCCC
>QMXC01000123.1 GCA_003661945.1 Candidatus Bathyarchaeota archaeon
GAATAGCTGAAGCTGCGTTGAAATCAGCGGAGAAGGGCACGGTTATAAAGCTGAAAGGATAGGGCTATTCCCATTCAATGGTTGCCGGCGGCTTATGCGTCACGTCGTAGACTACACGGGTTACTTGCGGAATTTCATTAGTGATTCTGGTGGAAATCCTTTCCAGAACCCCGTAGGGAATTTTTGCGAAGCTCGCGGTCATGGCTTCCCTGCTTTCCACAATTCTTATCGCTACGGTGTAGCCGTAGGCTCGACAGTCGCCTTTCACACCCGTGGATTTCGTATTCGTCAAAACCGCGAAATACTGCCATAAACTCTCCTGCAACCCGGCTTTTTCAATTTCTTCCCGAACGATTAGGTCTGCCTTTTTAACGATGGAAATTTTTTCTTCCGTAATTTCGCCTATTATTCGCACTGCTAGTCCTGGTCCGGGGAATGGTTGTCGGTGCACAAGTTCCTTCGGCAATCCTAGCATTTCAGCCACCGTTCTCACTTCGTCTTTGTATAGGTCGCGTAAGGGTTCTATTATAGCTTTGAAGCGCATATGGGTTGGTAACCCCGCAACGTTGTGATGGGTCTTTATTTTTTCAGAAAATCTTCGGAAGCCAGATTCTATTCTGTCGGGATAGATGGTTCCTTGAATGAGATATTCGGCGCCTATTTTCGCTGCTTCCTCTTCAAAAACACGGATAAACTCTTCACCTATAATTTTCCTCTTTGTTTCCGGGTCTGTTACGCCTTTTAGCCGCTTTATGAAACGGTTTTTAGCGTCCACCGCGACGAAGTTAAAGCCCATTTCACTGAAAGTTTGTTTGATTAGTTCAGGTTCGTTTTGCCTCATGAAGCCGTGGTCGACAAAGACAGCTGTTAGGTTTCGTCCTAAAGCTTTTGCTGCGAGAAGCGTAGCTGTGCTGGAGTCGATTCCTCCGCTTAAAGCGATTATGGCTTTTCCGTCGCCAACTATGGCTTTCATTTCATCTACTGCCTTTCCGATGAAGCCTTTCATGCTCCACTCGGGCTCGCATCCGCATATTTTGAAGATGAAATTTTGAAGCATCTGCATTCCGTTTTCGGTATGTATCACTTCAGGATGCCACTGAAGCCCGTAGATGGGTTTTGTTCTATGTTTGAAGGCAGCTACCGGCGTGTTTTCGGTGTAAGCCAGAACTTCAAATCCTTCTGGAACAGCGAAAACAGTATCCCCGTGACTCATCCAGACCTTTTCTGTATGCCCTAAACCTTCAAGTATCAAATCATGATTGACTACTGTCGCGTAGGTTACGCCGAACTCCTTTGTTTTCGCAGGTTTTACTTCTCCGCCAAAGAGGTAGGCCAGAAGTTGATGCCCATAGCACAAGCCGAGAACAGGGATTCCTAAAGTTAGGATTTCCCGGCGGATTTTGGGGGCGTTTTCAGCGTAAACGCTTTGGGGACCGCCAGATAAGATTAGTCCTTTGACGTTGTATCTTTCGTTTAACGATTGAATCTCCCGAGTGGTTATGTCGTGGGGGACTATTTCTGAGTAGACATGATTTTCCCGTATTCTTCTTGCGATTAGATGGCAGTATTGTCCACCGAAGTCCAGCACCAATATTATGTCAAGTTTCACCTTTGATTATTTCTCCTCCGTTTTCATAAGCCACTCATAAGCTGAAAGAATTTAAATTTGCTAGGCGTTCAAGCGAAGAGGTATCTTTCGATCTCCCAAGAAGTTACTTTAAGCTTTGAGTTTTTCCCTACCTGGCGTTGGTATTCCTTCCATTCCTGGGTTTTCAGCTCCAGGTACTTTTCAGCATTTTCCTTTCCTAACGCCTTTATGCATATGTCGTCGCTTTTCCATTCCTCCAAAGCTTCGCCTAATGAAGCTGGCAGAGTTTTTATTCCGAGGCGTTTACGTTCGGCTTCTGTTAGCTGATAAACGTTTCTATCTAACGGGTCTCCGGGGTCTATTTTCTTTTTCACACCGTCCATTCCAGCCGCAAGAATGGCTGCGAAGGCTAGATAGGGGTTGCAGAGCGGGTCGGGACATCTAAATTCAAGTCTGACTTCCTTTTTGTCTGCGGGGAAGTATTCAGGTATGCGCACTAAAGCGGAACGATTTCTACGGCTCCAAGTAATGTAGACGGGCGCTTCATATCCTGGAATTAGCCGCTTGTAGCTGTTTACTGTGGGGGCTACTATAGCAGATAAAGCTCTTGCATGATAGAGCAAGCCGCCCACGAAATATCTACATGTTGGAGACAGATGAGCATATCCGCCGCCGTTGTAGAAGGTATTTTTCTTCCGGTTTCCTTGGAAAAGACCTATGTGCACGTGCATGCCATTTCCAGTGAGGTCTTTCCAAGGCTTTGGCATGAATGTGGCTATCCAGCCGTATTTTTGCAAAGCAATAGCTTTTGCCGCGTATTTATATCTCATGACGTTATCTGAGGTCTCCACTGGTGAACCATACTTGAAAGTAATTTCGTTCTGGGCGGGTCCGGCTTCGTGGTGTTGTCTTTCGATGGTCATTCCTAGTTGGGAGAGAGCGTCACATAAGTCCATACGGAATTGCTCGGTTAGGTCCTTCCCAGGCGATATGTCGAAGTATCTGTGTTTTTCGGATACGTGGTTCTCCACAGGGACGAGTTTGTCGTTTTCCTTTTTCGCAAGATAGAATTCCACTTCAGCCGCTGTTGTTGGTTCGAAGCCTTGTTTTCGGACCTCTTGCATGGCTTTTTGACATATCTGCCGAGGATCACTTTCGTAGGGTTCGCCGCCGGGTTTTATCACATCACAAATGAAACTTGCTACTCTACGGTTGTAGAAGTACTCGGGTAACATGACAAAAGTTTTAGGGTCTGCTTTCATCACCATGTCGCTGCTCTCTATTCCAGTAAACCCCGGAATCGATGAACCGTCAAACCCCACACCCATCTCCATGGCTTGAAGAACCTCAGAAGAAGGAATGGTTCTTCCACGGAAGGCTCCGAGCAAGTCTGTAAAATGAAGAATCACATATCTTGTTTTCTGAACTTTCTCCAGAATTTCACGTAAATCTCGCTTTTGTACAGCTAGTGCTCGCTGCATAGTTTTTCACCGCCCTCCGCGACATCTGTTTATGTAATGAGTTATGTCCTAAAGAAATTTAAAGTTTTATTCTTAATTTATGCACAAATGTTTTATATCTCGCATTTTGATTATACATTTGTATATCGGGATGATGAAAATGACGGAGCTGGATGAAACAGATATCAAAGTTCTGAAAACGCTTGTTCTAAATGCGCGGTTGTCGAGTAGGCAGATAGCCCAGAAGCTTGGGATTTCCACTGGAACTGTTTTGGCGAGGATGAAGAAGCTTGAGGAAGCAGGGATTATTAAGGGGTACTCCGCGATTGTGGATCACGAGAAGCTCGGCTACGAACTCACGGTCATAACTGAAGTAACGGTTTCACGGGGGAAGCTCTTAGAACTAGAGAGGGAAATTGCAAAGTTCAAGAATGTTTGCTGCGTTTACGATGTTACCGGCTTAACAGACGCTATGATAATCGCCAAGTTCAAAAGCCGAAAAGACCTAAGCGATTTCACTAAAAAACTTCTACGGATGCCGTTTGTGGAACGAACCAACACCCATCTCGTGTTGACAACCGTTAAAGAGGACTTTCGAATAGTATAGCCCCCGGGCTATGTCATTTGCTTTTGCCTAAATATGAGTATGCTTAGCGCCACTGTTACAAGAAAGTAAACCAACAACACCAACACGCTGGTCGTTATGTCTGGATGAAAAATCCAGACGGTCATGTTTCCAACGGTCATTTTTTCCACCCTTACTTGGGGGGGATTGATAACTTGCGTTATGATTCCAGCGGCGTAGGTTATTATGTACCAAGGCTCGTTTCCGGTCAGCGTTAGCATGCTTTGCGTGATGGGGAGTATCATGAAGAGAGTAAAGAAGGAAAGCAGTGTAGCGCCCATGCTTCCTCGGAGAATTGTGCTGAAAAGAAAAGTGAGCCCGAGAACGCCGAGGAGATAGAGGAATGCGTAGACGAAGGAATAGGATACTTCGACTATTGGGGTGCCGTAAATAGCTAGCATGGAGAAGGCGCAGATTGCATAATAGAGCCCGACCATTAGGAGAACCGAGAAAAGAGCAGCGAGAAATTTTCCAGCGAACAGGACTACACGTTTAACGGGGTTTGGAAATATTACGTACCCGGTTTTGTGTTCGAACTCTGAAGCGATGGCGTCTCCTGCGAAAAAGGCTCCGCAGATTATTATTAGCATGTCAACGAATCCGAGAAAGCTTTGTGCGAAGCCTTTTGGTTCTTTCGCGTATGGAATGTTAAAAGCCGGAGGCACCACGAGCTGGAGGGCAGCAACAGCTAGAGTTATGACGAGAACCGCTACAAGACGCCTTCTACGAAGATGCTTCAACAACTCATA
>QMXC01000124.1 GCA_003661945.1 Candidatus Bathyarchaeota archaeon
AAGGCTTCTTCGTATTCCCTCATTTTGTCTTTGCCGCTCTTCATGTTGCTTCACTTCGCTTATTCTATTCCTCCAGCAGCCTTAAACAAATCCCGAATTTCCGTTAGAAGCCGTTTCATTTCCGCAAGCCTTTTCTCCATCTCTTTTACCGCGTCTTCGTCAGAAAGCTTCAGATACTTGAGTTTCTTCGCCATCCTCCATCTCTCCTATCCCTCAACGGTTTTAAGAATGTCCCGAATCTCTTTCAGCAGCTCGATGACGTCGTCCATTTCCTCCAACATTGCTCTTTGATGAGCCCTCATCATGTTTAGCTTCTCGGTTTCAGCGCTGCTAAGCCCGCCGCTATACTCGAGTTCCTCTGTGCTTATTGCCATACCTATTACTCCGAGCCCGCCGGCGATGCATAAAGATATGAAAATTACTATTCCGGCTATCAGGGAGTCGAATCCGTGATACACCGTGAAATAGAGCGTTAATGCTGGAATGGCGAGACCCGTAATTATTACGGAGATTGCTGCCAGAACCGCTATCTTACCCATTCTTTCCCCTCTCACTTTCGGCATAGAGTTTTCCTATAGTTTCCGGAGTCAAGACTATTTCAAACTTGGAAGGCGCGTAATACTTAACCGAGGGCAGCCCCTTCACCTTCTGCTCCGCCCTAACTTCCTTCACCAAACCGAGTTTCTTAAGCCCGTTCAAATGCAAATGCGCCAGCGGGTAGGGGATTTCAAGCTCTTTCGCCAAAGCGTAAACGTTCTTAGGTTTTTCATGCAGTGAAGCAATCATTTTTAGTCTAATGGGGTTGGCTAGGGCTTTCAACATTTTCACCATTTTCTGTTTTTCCGAGTTGTCATTCAAGTGTTTCTCCTCGACTCCGGCACTTAGTATGTAATATTTTTCTTATATATAAACTTTTTTTGATATACTACACTTGCGCGACAAGTGGGAGCCTAACCTTTCCAGTTGAAAACCTTTGCCCCACATGTCTACCCATCCAAATCTCAACGAATTCAGGCAAAACATTACTCGCGAAATGATTTGTAGGCTCTCCCCACCGGATGCCTAAACAGTTAGGGTCCACATACACGAAAAGCCTGTGTCCGGCATATTCGTAAAACGCTTCACGGGCACGTCCAAACCGCGGCTTCGTGTAAATCTTGAAAGGCCAAAGCTTGCAAGCCCGCGGCTTCATGTCTTGGAGTCCGCAGAGCCATTTGTTGCCGAAACGGTAGAGAAAAACGCATGCCCCGTTGGGTTTTCTACGCAGATAAAGCCTACTCAAGTCGCAGCTTGTATATTCAACGCCGAATTTTCGCACTATGTTGAGCCATTCGCCGTAGTTTAGAACCACGTTGTAGGTTCGGCAGCATAGCCCACACGCGGTGCACTGCCAAGACGCGACGTAGCGCCACGGAACTGGGCGTGCAGTCCACGTCATAGCTCTTTCAAAACAACTGAAAGTGTAGAATTGCTATATTAAACGTTACGTTGCGAGAAAAGGCTTCAGTTTCTCCACGAATTCCTCCGGTATCTTGATTGCTTTTCCCAAGTTTTTACTCGCAGCCACAACCGTTAAGTGTCCTTTAGCCAGTATCTCATCCGTGTCTCTGTTTCGAACAGTGAACAAGTATTTCACAGCTTTTTCCCTTATTTCGCCGACGGTTAACTCTATTTCAAGTAGGTCGTTGAACTTCGCTGGCTTTCTGTATTGGCAGAAAGCCTCTACCCGCGGAAGCCAAATGCCATATCTGTTCACGATTTCGTTGAAGTTGAACCCTAGGCTGCGGTAGAAATCTTCTTCGGCTCTTTCGAAGAACTTGAAGAAATTTGAAAAGTGCACGACTTGCGCTGCGTCTGTGTCTGCCCAAGTTACGCGTATCTGGGTTTTGAAAGAAGCCATGCGACCACGATTATTATTTTTTCTTGTAAAGGTAAATCGTGTGTGAAGGATAGCCAAGCCTCGGGTTTTCGCAGAAGTTGTCCACCTTTGCAGGATGCCAGCCCACTATCTCGTAGTCGTGGGAGACTACTCGGGCACCCGTTTTCAGCTCTGCCTCCAGTTTAGGCTTAACCTTTTCGTTGGCGCTTGTTGTCAAATAAAGGAACACGACGTCGGCTTGGCTCAAATCAACTTCGAAAAGGTCTTTGTGGAGAATTTTCACCCTGTCTTGTAATCCTGACTCCTGAATGTTGCTTAATGCCTTTTTGACGAGGTCTTCACGTAGTTCAACTCCAACGGCGTAGGCGCCGAACTCCTTTGCCGCCATTATAACAGTTCTTCCGTCACCGGAGCCTAAATCGTAGAAAGTTTCGCCCGGTTTGAGTTCGGCTAATTCTAGCATGCGGCGGACAACTTGTATTGGGGAAGCGACGAATGGTGCTATAAACAAGCCTTTGCCTCCGTGTTTTGTTAAATGAGCCAAGCGTGGTTTTTAAGATTTTCTAAGTCACATGCTAAGCTACATATGTGGATTTTCGAGTGGTGATGCGTCGGGATTCCCCGCATTTCATGCAGCTCTGCTTGCATATCTCAAGATATTTTTCTTCGTCTGTTAGGACTGCTTCAGCGGCCTTTCTGCAGAGTTCGCTTTGTTCTTTGCATCCAGATTCTTCGCATAGGTCTGCGATGAAGTTACAAAAATCGTGAACGTCTTTCGGTTCGAGGACTGCACGGTTAGAACGCACGAGAAGACATAGTTCACGGGCCAACACGCATGTTCGAATGTATTTAAATTGTCTAAGAACCTGTTGCCGAAGTTTCTGTCGACTTATCTCCAATTCTCTATTCTCCAATTACGCTAGTAACATGTTCTTTCTTTTATACCTTTGTGAAATTCAACTTAAGATTGCAAATATGTTTCCGGGTGAACCGGGTAAACCGCATCTTACCCAAACCTTCTGCTCAACGCTTTTCTTTCAGCCTCGATTATGAGTTCGAAAAATGTGTCCGTGAATGTGTTTTCTTTCCGCAGTAGTTCTTCAACTTCCTTCAGCCGAATTCTTCTCGCGCATAACGCTACTGCTGCTGGTTTTCCGAAAACTTTGATTAAACGCGCCGTTTTTTCAGCTTTTTCTCTGAGTTTTTGCTCGCTTTTCGTGAGCTTTTCTCCTTTTTTCTCCACTAACACCCGTGCTTTTTCTTCTTCGACGTTTAGTAGGCCGATGTTTGTGGAGCCGCATTTCGGGCAGACAATTTTTTGCGGCAACTCGTTTATCCGTATCATTTCGATGTAGCTCCAGCAGTCGGTGCAGATGAAACATCTGACTTCGTTGAGTAGCCGAGCCTTGGTGGATTCGATTAGTATTCGGCGCATTCGTTCCGGTGGAATCAGGTCCGTTTTCATGCTCACCCTTTCTATTCCAAGTCTAGCTATGGGGGTAGCGGTTCCATGGTTTTCTATTTTTATGATCTCGATTTCTCCTTTTCGAATCCGGTTAAGAACGTGGAGTAGATTTTCGAGATCTAAGTCCTTTGTGAACACTTCTTTTAAGGCTTCTTCGTAGATGGCTGTTCCCTCAAAGCTTTTCAGTAGGCTTCGTAGGCTAACGCTTCCGAAGTCAGCCCATTTTTTGAGCGCTCCAAACCTTCTAGCCACGTGAATCATTCGTCTTTTGAATATACCCGTTTTGACGGTTGCCCTAACCAAGAGTGCTCTAACAGCGTCTTCAGAGGTTTCCTTCAGCTCGTTGAATATCTTGATTACGTGGTCTGCGTTTGCGGCGCCCATGGTTTGTATGAAAATGCGGTAGGGGTCGTGTTGCACCACCACGCTGTAGCCTATTCTTTCTGACAGCATGTGTCCTAGTAGCTGGGCGAGGGCGCGGTTTGTCAAGGAGCCGAAGTTTGCGTGGAGAATTATGAATTCTTCCCAGTCCTCAACTAAAACGCGTTTGTCCGTCGGCGCCGGGTATCCCTTTTCTACGTGTTCAACCGTTTCCTTCAAACAATGCGTTAGTGTTTCTTCGTCTGCAACGTATTCCTTGCTCAACGCCGTAACTATTTCTTGGGCTTTTTTCCCGTTTCGAAGTTGGTGCTCAACTAATCCTCGTATTCGCCCGACTTCTTGTGCTATCTCGTAGGGGACAGGGATTTCTTCACCTATCCAGCTTGGAATAGCTCCGGTTGGGTCGTCAACGGGTTTGACGTAGAGTTTGTCGCTTGAAACATGAGTTATTATCCACGGGCTTCCGCGAATTATGAATTTTATTCCGGGTTTTCCGTATTCTGCCATGAACGCTTCGTCGAGTACACCTATTGCGGAGTCGCTTGTGCCGTCAACTACAAGGTATTGTTTCTCTTCCGGAATCATCGAAAGGTTGCCGAAGTAATATTCGAATAACGCTTTGCTTCTCCTCGGTTTGAGAACTACCTCATCCTCGAATGAAACCCATGCTAGCCGCGGGAACCGCTCATGCAT
>QMXC01000125.1 GCA_003661945.1 Candidatus Bathyarchaeota archaeon
TAACCACGACATAAATGGGTTGATTAGGCAAGTCAGGTTTCACTTGGTTCCATGTGGTGTATATTCCGGCGAAGATCTTACCTACTTCTTGTAAGGTAAGGTTCAAACTTGAAGCAACAGAGGGGTTAACGACCACACAGACAGCATCTAACGCAATGGGATGTAACCACAAGGCAACTCCCTTTGATTTAGCGTTGTCTATTTCTGCTTGTTTAGGAGGTCTGGAAGCATCACCAATGTCTACGACTCCGTCGATCACTTGGCTGTATCCTTGACCTGACCCTCCACCCTGCACTGTGATTGTGGTGCCCGAGTATTTGTTCATGAATGCTTTAGCGCAAGCGTCAGCTATGGGCAACACTGTGGTTGAGCCTGAAATGCTTATACTGTCAGTTCGCCAAGCACTATCTTCTGGAAAGCTTTGCGAATTCGATTGTTGTATTGGAGCTATGCCGAATGCTCCAACCGATAGTCCAATGATAAACATTAAAGCACTTAGTATTCCCGTTTTCACGATCACGTTCATATTTCTCACCAATCTTTTGCTTTCGTAACCTAAAGTATATAGTTTGTCGACGTAATTTCAATAGGAGCAAAATAGATATAGAGGTCTATATAGACATAAAACGGAGGAATCGGAAATCACTACGCTATTAAGGAAAATTCAACTAACTGGTGGCTCAACATACGTAGTTTCGTTACCGAAAAATTGGGCTAGAAGTGTAGGCATCAAGCCCGGCGCTCACGTTCAAATAATCCCTCAACCAGACATGTCTTTACTAATAATTCCAAAAGAAGAAAAGAAAAAGGAAGAACCTTCAGAAGTCCTTATAGATACTTCCACAGCAGAAAAACCAGAAGACGTAGCAAGGGAGTTTATTGCATGTTACCTGGTTGGCTATGACATAATCCGTCTAAGATTCAGACAGAGAGCAACCGAATATCGAGCTTATATTAAAGACATCATAAGACGCAAATTAGTAGGAGTAGAAACCATAGAAGAATCTGCCACTCATATGGCCACTCATTGCCTGCTCGGACATGTGGAATTTCCAGTTAAGGATGCATTAAGTCGAATGCATGTCCTAGCTCAGTCCATGCATAAAGACGCCATGATGGCTCTGAAAAACGGTGACTTTTCCCTCGCTAAGGATGTAGCTCAAAGAGACGACGAAGTAGACCGCCTATACTTCTTCGTTATCAGACAACTGAAAATGGCCGTTCAAAACAGATTTATGATAGAAGAAATAGGATTATCAACTTCGAGGGATTGCCTAGGCTACCGATTGATCGCTAAGAGCATAGAAAGAATAGCAGATCACGCCGCAAGAATAGGGCAAGTAACGCCAACACTGAAATACCCCATCATTGACAACATCATCGTTTCAATCTCAGAAATGAGCAACACTTCCATCCGTGTTTGTCAAGAAGCAATGAAATCTGTTTACCAACTTAACATCAAGCAAGCCAACCAAGCCATCGCAAAAACCAGCAAGGTAACCAAACTAGAAAAAGAGACGATAGAACAAATTCTTCTAGCTAAACTGAGCATTAGAACAGTACTTGGCTTAAGACTTATCCTCGAAAGTATCCGAAGAACAGCAGAATACGGTGCTGACATCGCGGAAATCGCCATAAACCTTGCGAAAAAAGGTAAGTTCTCTTGAACATGAAATTATCGGTGTTGAAAAACTGACTCCTTCCGTCTCCTAGAAACCTATTCCGGGCTACAAACAAACTCGTGCAAAAATTGGCGCCGGGGGTGGGATTTGAACCCACGCGGCCCACAAAGGGCCACGGGCTGCCGAGACCTTCAAGTTCTCCAGGCCCGCTCCCTACCTGATTTCCCGCGTGTTTTGCGCTCTAGGAGACCCCGGCTCACGTGTAGATTTTGCACGCGTACCTTTTTAGGTTTTTGCGATAAAGAAACGGAAGGCATAAGGGAATAGCTTATCCACTTATAAAGAACACACACCTAGCTTTGTGCTGATTTCGGCTATTCCTATTGTCTCGTGGTTAGAAAACGATGAACACGCGGTAGCCGCTTTTTCTGGCTAGTATTTGGACGTTGCTGAAGTTTTCTTCGAGCATGCTGGTGAAGCGTTTTCCAGCTATTTTTGACCTTACGACTATTTGGAATGTTCCGCCGCTTTTTAGGTGAGCTGGCGCTCCGGCTATTATCTGGTTTACTGTTTTTACTCCGGCGCTTACCGGCGGGTTTGTGAGGATTGCGTCGAATTTCATGTTTTCGACCGGTGTGTAGAGGAATCCGCGTTTGACTTTTACGTTTTTTAGCTGGTTTTTTCTCACGTTCTTTTTTGCGAGCCATACTGCCCTTTCGTTGACGTCGGTCATGTAAACTTGAAGTTTCGGCTTTGTGGTGGCTGCGACTATGCCTACGGGTCCGTAGCCGCAGCCTAGGTCGAGGATTGTTCCTTCGTCGGGTAGAACCATGGATTCGATTAGGAGTCGTGTTCCAAGGTCGATTCGGTTTCTGGAGAATACTCCGGAAGCGGTTAAGAATTCAAAGTATCTTCCGCGGAGATATGCATGTATAACGCGTAAGCGCGGTTTTGATGTGGGTTTAGCAGCGAAATAGTGCTCTGTTTCTTTCTTCTTCACGCCTCTATTCTCCGCCTACAGCGTTTGAGTTTTCGTCCAGGCTTTCGGGTAAACGCCGCGTTCCATGAGCACTCTATGCGTTTTGGCTACGAACCCGTGGTCCATTTCAGCTAGTTGGCTGGCGGAAACTAGGGCTTTAGCCAAAGCTACGGCTTCTCCTTTCAAGGTTAAAACTGCTACCGTGTGGTTAGGCGCCACGGAGTCTTCGAAGGCAACGACTCCGGGAGCAGTTAGGCTTGCACCGTGGCAGACAGCATCCACAGCGGAGTCGCGGATGTAGATTTTCGGAAGAAGTTCCAACGCTTTTTCCATGGGTAAAATGAAACGTCGTATATGGCTTTCGTCGCCGGTTTCACGCCATTTCTCGAAATAGTAGGCTACTTCGTGTAGCGTTACCAAGTCTTCTTCCTCAACGAAGGGTCCGGCGCGGGTTCGACGAAGCTCCTGCATGTGGGCGCCGCAGCCTAGCACTTCGCCTACATCGTAGCAGAGCTTCCGAATGTAGGTTCCGGCTTCGCAGCCTACTTTGAACAGAACGTTGCGTCCTTCCATTTCGAGGAAATCGATGTAATATACAGTTCTCGTCCTCAGCCGACGCTTAACCGAAGCCCTCAAAGGCGGACGCTGATAGATTTTCCCTTCAAACTCCTTGAGAACTTCGCGTACCCGCTGCTCAGACGCGTCGCCGTGAAGCTTCATGACACACACGTATTCTTTTCCGCTCAACAGCAAGGCTTGAACGGTTTTTGTAGCGTTTTCAAGGGCTACGGGTAAGATTCCGGTCACTTTGGGATTTCCCCAGCCTTCCCATGTTGCGGAAAGGCTTCTAGGGTTCCCCCGTGACCAGCATGTTTGACTCCTAAAATTCGTTTAACCCAAGCCGTGACTTCGTGGCTTGTAGGTCCAGCGGGCTTGTCTAGGTTTATGATGCCGTGCCTTATATAGTTGCGTAATGGTCTATCCTCGGGGCGGCATCCGTATTTCGGATTTGTCTTAGCTTCGGTTTTTGTTACGAGTTTAGGTTTCCTACACCATGGAGCTTCTATTCTAGGCATGTTTCGCCTCCTTTTTCGCTGATGGAAAATAGCAGTTAGGGTTAATAAAAAGGGTTAAGCCTCATGCTAAGGCGGGTTTCACTATCTGTTTCATTTCTTCGAGTTTCCCGCTTTTCTCCAAGGCTTCGATTACTTCTTCGTCTGTTGCGCCGCGTTTAATTTCAATTTTATCCGGTGTAGGTTCAAGATGATTCACGTTGGCGCGTCTTCGCCTTACTCCGGAAATGCTCTGCGGTCCGGTTACGAGAACGAAGTTTTTGTCAATTATGTCGATTATGACGCATTTTCTTCCAGCTTCTCTTCCAGCAATCTTCACGCATATTCTTCCAATCTCGATGGCGGGCAATTCGAGTCATCCCCCTTTTCCCGGTTCAACAACTCAATCAAAAAACAACAACTCATATTTATATAATTAGGTTCATCTCGAAATAGCGTGGCTAAACTGGGTGAGTAAGATGGATGTATTTGAGGCTATAAAGGGTAGGCGAAGCGTTCGTGCCTACGCTAGCCGCGAGGTACCTGACGAAACCGTGGAAAGGCTTATCGATGCGGCGAGGTGGGCGCCTTCAGCGGGTAATGTTCAGCCTTGGGAGTTCATAATCGTTCGAAGTTCGGAAATCAAGCATAAGCTAGCGGCTGCTGCCTTAAATCAAACGTTCATCGAAGAGGCACCCGTCGTGATTGTGGTATGCGCGGACAAGCAACGTTCGGCTCAAGCCTACGGAAGCCGAGGAGCATCA
>QMXC01000126.1 GCA_003661945.1 Candidatus Bathyarchaeota archaeon
ATTATACCGCTTTTCTTCAGTTCCTTGATAACTTTCATAACTGCCCTTCGCGCTTCCTTCTCCGATTTCGCTCCGGTGCACACCATTTTTCCAGAATTAAATATCAAGGTGGCTGTTTTCGGTTTTTTCAGTCTGAAAACCAGTCCGGGAAACTGTTCAGGACGATATTCTACCCCGGGATATCCTTTCACAACGGCGTTTAAATCCACTTTCTGGTTCAAGGTCGCTGAAGCAACAACATTCTCGATATTAATTACAGCTTTAAACTTAGGCACGTTAACACCGTCCCCCTTTCAAGGTATTTAGCTAATTGAATTGCTTATCTTATATATCCTTTATAAATGCTTGCGTCCGAAAAACCAGAGCTCTCCGTCTCAGAGGCTTCTTCCTCTTCCTTTGAGGACTGAGGGAAAACAAATTCCAACGCTATGAGAGCTAACAAGATGAGGACTAGAATAAATATTCCAACGGGTTTTCTGAGAGTCAAAGCTATATGCCCCAGATAAGGCACGTTAGCAACAACCTTCCCGACAACGTATTGTTGAGGAAGCATTCCTTCTGGAAAACGCGTCGTGCTATTATACCAGCTGTCAGGCGTCGCATTAGCGTCTCCCTTGGTTTTGAAGTACCATGTGCCGTTAATTTTCTCTTTGGCTATGGCTCTGTGGACTATGAGCTCGTCGGGGTCTTGGGGTTTGTGAAACACTATTATGTCGCCGGGACGATCGGTTCCGTATGGTGCTGCCCAGACCTCCGAAAAGTTGGATATTCCTTGAACGACGATTAAGTCGCCTACTTGTAGGGTTGGTACCATGCTTCCGGAAGCCACGGCTAGAAAGGGGTATTCCGTTGCTAAGATGGCTCTTGAGCCGAACCAGAAAGCCACAACGCTTAAGAGAATTATAGCTAGGAGCAGTATTGTTTTGAAGTATTCGTTTTTCCACAGTGTTTTAAAGTTCATGATTCCACTTCTATCTAGCGTATATTCTCGAAAACTGTATGCTTCTAAGGATTAAAAGTTAACGCTTCAAAAGAGAAAGAAAGAGAGAAGGTTAGAGGGTTATTCCTTCAGCGCCCAGTTTGGCTTTACTTACGACCGCCCGGAATTTTTTGCCGCATGATGGACATTCATACATGCCGAAGACTGTTACTGTGATTCGCATTTTCTTGTCAGGCATAGGAGCAACAAGCTCCCATGTTTTGTATGGCTCCTTTACAGTTTCGCCGCAGTTAGGACAGCGTTTTTCCGTGGCAGTAGTTTTCGGCATTTGTACGCGACGCTCGCCTAGATTTTCTTCTTGTTCAATACTACTCGGAAGGCTTTTTTACATTTAGGACAGTCGAAAAGCCCTATTTCGAGTTGCATTCTTTTTCCTTTTTTGTCTGGGCGTCCAGCCATTTTCCATGTTTTTCGAGGTTTAGATACCTTCGCTCCACAGTTTGGACATTTTACTGCCATCTATTTTCCTCCACGTATACGAGTGGTGAAACAGTTTTTATGTTAAAGAATAAAAGATTTTCCATTACTTTTTAATCTAAAACCCGAGAATAAACATGGATTTTATACATTTTCATGTAAAACGCTTTTGTAGCAAAATCTTTTAAGCAACCATACATGTAAAGAAAAATTCTGAACGATAAGGGATGGAGAAAATGGAGGAAGACTTGGCTTTATTTGCAATCGAACAAGCGGCTAAAATGGGTTCGGAATATGCTGATGCAAGGCTGGAAACGCACTATAACGAGTTGATAACCGTTGCAAATGGGAAAATCGAGCGGGGAATAATAAACAGAAAACGTGGAATCGGGGTGAGAACCCTCGTTAACGGTGCTTGGGGCTTTCAGTCAACAACAGATTTGACTAAAAGAGGGATAAAGAAAGCTGTTGAAATTGCGTTTAAAGTAGCAAAAGCTTCAAGTAACCATGTTCCAACGCCTGTTGAACTCGCGCCTACAAAAGCCTACAAAAGGGCGTATAAAACGAAAGTTAAGACTGACATCGAAGATTTAGCATTCGAAGATAAGATGAAGGAAATGGTTGCTTGGGAAAAAGCCCTTCATGTATCTAAGAAGGTTGTCCGTGGACTTGTGGATTACACGGGGCTGAAAATAAGCAAGCTGTTCGTTAACACGGAAGGCGCCAATATAAAGTTTGATAACATGCTTGTCTGGGCTGAGCTTAAGGCAGACGCGAAGCAGCGAAACCTTATTCAATCTTACACCAAAACGGTGGGACACTCTGGAGGATACGAAATATTCACTAAAACGGGAATGGAAGAAGTTGCAGCAGAGGTTGGAAGAAAAGCGGAAAGCCTATTAAACGCGAAGCCTGCTAAGAACGTGAAAAATGCCACGGTTGTTTTAGACCCTAACTATGTGGCTCTGCTTGTGCACGAAATTGTGGGGCATCCGAGCGAGGCTGACCGTGTTCTCGGACGTGAGGCTGCATGGGCTGGAACAACTTGGTGGGCTGGTAGAATAGGTGAAACCATAGGGTCAGAATACGTCACGGTCTACGACGACCCGACGATACCCGGAACCCTCGGATTTTACAAGTTCGACGACGAAGGGGTGAAGGCTAAACGTAAAGTTCTCATCGAAAAAGGCGTTTTGAAGGGACATATGCACAGCCGAGAAACAGCGGCGATATTCGGCGTAGAGCCTAACGCTGGAATGCGAGCCATAACCTTCGAGTACATTCCGCTGATACGAATGAGCAATACCTTCTTCGCTGAAGGCGACTGGAAATTCGAAGAGCTACTACAAGAAACGAAAAGGGGATACCTTGTCTCGTGCATGCGACATCCGTCCATAGATGACCAGAGATTTAACTGGACAATAAGCGCCCAAGAAGCATACGAAATAAAAAACGGCGAAATAACCACACACCTACGAGACATAGCGCTAACATCCACCGCGCCGAAGTTCTTCAAAAGTGTAGACGCGGCGACAAACAAGGTAACAATTGAGCCGCTGCCTGGATGCGGAAAAGGAGACCCGATGCAAGGACTATACGTAGGAAACGGCGGACCATACCTTCGAGGAAAAGCCAATGTTCTGGGGGTAGGCTGAAATGGCGAAAATTTTGACGCAGCTGAAAGAAGTAGGAGAGAAAGTTCTAGAGATAGCGAAGAAGAAAGGCGTCAAGGAAGCTGAGGCATACGTCGTTTCCAACCGAGTGCTCACCATCCGCTTGGTGAACAACGCGGTTTTTGAATCGAAAGGCGTGCACGACATAGGTGTAGGGGTAAGAGTGATAAAGGACAAAGGATTGGGATTCAGCTCCACAGCCGAGCTAAACAAGAAATCCCTAGAAAAAGTCGTCGACGCAGCCATAGCGGCTTCCAGCGCTAGAAAGCTTCCGTTCAGATATTCGTTCCCGAAGCCTAAGAAGATTCCGAAAGTAGCGAAGGTTTTCGACAAAAAACTAGCTGAACTCCCACCCGAAGAAGGCGTGGAACTAGCTTACAGCATGATTGAAAACGCGTTGGAGCACAACCGTAAAGTGGTGGACACGGCTGGCGTCTTGAACCTAGTGGAATACCACACTGTGATATTGAACAGCAACGGGGTTTCTGCGCCCAATGAGGGAACATTTTTTGAAGCAAGCCTAACTTCAACAGCGAAAAAAGGCGCGAAAAAAGCTGAAGGCTCGAAGGCAACTGCGGGCAGAAACCTAAAGGAGTTTAAACCCGAAGACATAGGTCGAGAGTCCGCTGAAATGGCGGTTTCCGGACTCGCAGCGGAGAAAATCAAGCAGGGCAGATACACGGTTGTCCTCGACCATGAACCAACCTGCGGCGTAATAGGCTACGTAGGTATTTTTGTAAGTCCGATGATAGCGAAGCTCTACATACCGTTGTTCCTCGACAAGATAGGGAAAAAGGTTGCAAGCGAAAACCTTACCGTTATAGACGACCCGCTTATGCCCGGAGGAATAGGCTCCTCACCCGTAGACGATGAAGGCGTACCTTCTCGAAAACTAACAATAATTAAGAACGGTGTGCTTCAAAGGTTCGTATACGACAGCTTCTACGGAGCCTTAGAAAAGAAAAGAACAACTGCAAGCGCTTTACGAGCCATTTTCGCCGTTGGAATAAGCGCCTTCCCGGGCAAAAACTATAACCAAGAACCAATTCCCGTACCGCGAAACATCACGGTTAAGCCTGGAAAATGGAAACGCAGCGAAATCATCGAAGACACAAAGAAAGGGCTACTCGTTAGACGGTTCCATTATACGCGGGTAACAAACCCCACACGTGGAGACTTCACAAGTGTGCTGCGAATGGGCTTATACCAGATTAAAAACGGCGAAATACAAAGCGCTGTTACAAAATCCCGAATCATAGACAACATCTTAAATATGATGAAAAACGTAGACGCTGTTTCGAAAGAATTAACCGTGGCTGG
>QMXC01000127.1 GCA_003661945.1 Candidatus Bathyarchaeota archaeon
ACAGATTGTGACATTGTCAAAAACAGGGCAGGTGAGAAAGGAGGAGGAATTGTATCTAATAATAATGGGAATGTTTACATAACCGGTTCAAAGATACTGGAGAACCAAAGCGATGGATATGGAGGAGCAATTGAGGTCGGTTTTCAGGCCGTTGCTCGTGTTTATAATTCTTTTCTAGCAGAGAATGCATCCCTGGATTCTGTAAATTCCGGGCTTGCCTATGCTGAACCTACAGGTGAATGTCGTATATATAATTCAAATGTTTATTACAATACCTATCAGCCTGATACAGAGTATAATAGCAAATATATAGGTACCCAGTATCTGTATAATGATTACTGGTTTTATACGGATTCTTCCACCATTGCAGGTCTCTTTTTGGGTGATGTTGACTTCACACCTTATGAAACAACAACAGTTCTGGATGCACCAGGTGAACCTTTAAGTATAGATTCAGTCAGGGTTTTCACAGACCCCGGGTTTTCAAGCCCACCAGTTATACCCGTTGTTCCCTGCACCCTGTATGTAAAACTATATGGTGAAGACAGAGAACCTGATAAAAGGGAGGCTGCCTTTGTCATTGCAAAATCTGATATCGTTCCTGATGGTATTGCTGTCCTCCTGTGGGAAACAGGTCCTGGAACAGGTATTTACACAGGCAGTTTCTCAGTATTTGATACCACTGGCGGATATGATTTAAGAACGGATGACATAAACAATGTTTTAAGGTGTAGAGGAAGTTATATTAAGGTTGTAGCAAACGTGGATACAACAAAGTATTATTTAATCAACGATAGGAACCTCTGGTATGTTGATACCACGGGTGTGGAAGGAGATTCACTGAACAATGTAATTTCACTTGCAGGTTCCTCCATAGGAATAGACACAATTCTCCTTGACAATGGAACGTATCACCTTTCTCAATTTACAGAAGGTCTGAATCTTGTGGACAGTATTGTTCTTATGAGTATAAATGGAATGGAGGCATGCACACTTACTGCAGTAAGTGAGACCTACCTTGACACGGCTGAAAGGGTTCTGTATGGCTACAATCTCCAACATGTTCAAATCAAAGGGATTACAATAATTGGAGGGGAAATAAAAGATATGCCAGGGGAGCCGGGTGGTGGGAGTATCTGTTTCCAGCAGGTAGATGGAGTGATTATTGATTCATGTAGAATTTCATCTGGAAGTGCACAGGAAAGAGGGGGAGGTGTTTATATTTATAGAGGACCCCGTGTAAGAATAAGAAATTCTATTATTGAGGACAACAGGTGTTTCAATGGGTTATATCCAACAGGCGGAGGGCTCTATGTTGAGGATGTGGATACCCTCATGATTGAGAACTGTGTAGTAAGGAATAATCTCTCATCATTTGGTGGAGGTATGTATCTCGGTACCATTGATTCGCTCTACCTCTCTTCCTCTTTGATTGAAAATAATAAATCCCTGAAAACGGGAGGGGGTATTCAACTTGATGATGTAACTGGGTCCATAAATGGATGTTACATCATTGGTGATAGTGCAGACCTGGGTGGTGGATTGTTCCTGGGCCATTCCATATCAGGAAGGATAAAAACCAGCAGAATTGAAAATTGTTTTGCTTCAGATTCAGGTGGAGGAATTTACTGTGAAATGCTTGGTGACTTCCAGATATCAGGGTGTCTTATTACCAGAAACAGGGCAGGTGTGAGTGGTGGAGGGATGTTCCTGCTTACAGGTAATATTAACATTGATTATTCAAATTTCACCGAAAATATAGCAGAGGAAGGGGGTGCTTTTGAAGGTGTGGATGGTGGGGGAAAGATTCATATTAATAACTCAATGTTTGTGGATAATGGAAGCCTTGATACTACTGAAACCTATCAGTCTGGAATTGGTCTGACAACAATGTCGGATGTCCGTATGCATTCTTCCAATGTATATTATAACACATTCCAGGATGACTATGAGTATGCCAACCTGAGTGGAAGTTTTGTTGATTTTACAAACAACTACTGGAGATTCACGGATGCTGATTCAATTAGGAGACTTTTTTATGGAAATGTATACTTTGAGCCCTACTCCACCTCAATGAATTTTGAAATCCCCTCCGAGCCTGACCCCACCCTTATAGGTCAGGGTATCTTTGTTTACAGAGACAGTAATTATACCATTCCTGCTACCCTTTTGAGAAAGGATAGAACAATCTATGTAAAGATGCTCTGGGATTACAATGATCCACTAATATGGCACACTGCAGTTTTGAGGATAACAAGTGCAAAAAACCCTGAAGGTATTGTTATTGCACTTACACAGGATAGCATAGATACTGAAAATAGGTATGCCTTCTATGGAAAACTTACTGTGAAGAGTAATCCTGAAGGTGATGAGAGGTATCAGGACATTAAAAACATCATAGGTGTGAACACGGTTGACACAATCAGGATCTGGTGGCCCTTAAACCCACGTGCCCATGCTGAAATTCCCTTTGATGGTTCATACTGGTATGTGGATACAACGGGGATTGAAAGGGATTCCATACAGAATACAATTGATTCTGCCTTTGCCTGCCCTGGAATGGATACAATTCTTTTTGCAGATGGATATTATGACATAAGTTCTGGAGAATTAAATATAAAGGATTCCCTTGTTCTTATAAGTGAACATGGCTGGGATGCATGCACCCTTGATATGAGGGATGCAGGAAGGATGTTCCATATGGATAGCACCAACTATGTTGTGATGAAAGGATTTACAATAATGGGTGGATACAATCAGACAGAGGACAGTCTTGGTGGAGCAGGTTATCTATACAAATGTGGGTACACAAAGTTTGATTCATGCAGATTCATTAACAACAGGGTGACAGGCTCCGGAGGCGCCCTTGCCCTTTACCAATGTGATGATGTTCACATAGAAAACTGTGTGTTTATAGGAGATAGTGCCTTTCTCACAGGAACGTATTTTGTTGGTTCTGGGGGAGGGATATACGATTATTATTCCGCAGTGAGCATCAGTAATACTATTTTTGAAGATTGTTATGCTGAGAACTATGGAGGATGTTTATTTACTATTGGTTGGTCATCTGAGAACCTGAACAATGTTAGATTTACTGGTAACACTGGAAAATACGGTGGAGGGGTGGCATTTGGATCACGTGACATAAATGTGACAAATTGCAGGTTTGAGGGATGTTCTGGTTTTTATGGAGGTGCAATCTATGCGATCAGCCCGGGGGGGAATCATTATGTAACCATAGACAGTTGTAGTTTCATAAACAATCATGCTGACTCCATTGGTGGTGCCATTTATGCTAAAGACCGTTATTATATTGAGATGAGGAACGCTGAAGTAATTGGTAATTCATCCACTCTTGGCGGTGGAATTGCAGTGTTGAATACAGATGGAGCAAGGGTGAAACTGAAAAACAGTCTATTTTCACTTAATATCTCTGATTCTACAGGTGGTGCATTCTTTAGTGATGGTGGCTTGATACTGGTTGATTCCTGTTCAATCTGTGAAAATGGAGCATTGAATTCAACGGGAGCAGGCCTCGGGTATGTTACTGGTGATGATACCCTTTTCATAAACTGGAGCAATGTTTACTTTAACACGTACCAGAATGATGTTGACTATAAAAATGATGGAACCATCCTTGAGGACCTCACAAATAACTACTGGGCAGAGACAGACTCTGTTGAAATTGCAGGGATGATTGAAGGCCCGGCCACTTTTTATCCCTTTGAGACAGGGTATCTTGATTATGCACCTGGTGAACCCCTTTATGTTGATTCAATGAAGATACTCCTTGATACCATTCCTGTGGATACACTCTGGAATGAGGATACACTTAAGGTTATAGTCTACGGAATAGATAGAACACCCTCAATGATTGAAGTATGCTGTGTTGTTGTAAGAAGTTCTGTTTATCCAGATGGAATTGCCCTTGGTCTTGTTGAAACAGACAGGAACACAGGAATATATGAAGGACTGCTTTCTATAGAGCACAGAGAGGACATGTCGGGTATCAGGATAGACGATATAAATCAGACAATAGGTGTTGACTCCCTTGGAGATATTATAACCGTAGTTACTTTTGCCGGTGATCTGGTTGATACTGTTTACTACAGAGAAGGGGCAACAGGCATAAGAGGCATTCCAGATATTTTTGCATTGACTGTTCCAGGTATTGGGAAAGGGGATCTCGGTTTTCAGATTCCAGAGAGGAGCCGGGTGAGGATAGAGGTCTTTGATGCGATAGGGAGGCTTGTGAAGATTCCAGTGGACAGGTATTTAAACCCTGGTTATTACAGAATACACCTTGAGCTGCCA
>QMXC01000128.1 GCA_003661945.1 Candidatus Bathyarchaeota archaeon
AACCGGGAAAGCGGCGCGAAACTGGGAATGTTTCGAAAAAATTGTTGAAACGCTAACGGAGCTTGAAACCGACGAAACCATGCTTGTTCAAAGCGGAAAACCTGTCGCCGTGTTCAAAACGCACGAGTGGGCTCCCAGAGCATTAATCGTTAACTCCATGCTGGTGCCGAAATGGGCAACCTGGGACTATTTCTTTGAGCTCGAACAGAAAGGGCTTATAATGTTTGGACAGATGACCGCTGGCTCGTGGGCATATATCGGAACCCAAGGAATCTTACAAGGCACTTACGAGACGCTTGCCGCAGTCGCTAAAGAACATTTCGGCGGCTCTTTGCGTGGAAGGCTCGTTTTAACGGCTGGGCTAGGCGAGATGGGCGGGGCTCAGCCTCTGGCGGTCACTATGAACGATGGTGTAGCTTTGGTCGTCGAAATCGACAAGCATATGATTGAACGTAGGATTAAACACGGCTACTTGGAGACTTGGACAGATGATTTAGATGAAGCCGTGAAGTTGGCTTTGGAAGCCAAGCGTGAAGGTGCGCCGCGAAGCATAGGTCTGCTTGGAAACGCCGCGGAAGTGCATCCGGAGCTTCTCCGTAGAGGCATAATCCCCGACGTGTTAACCGACCAAACAGCGGCGCACGACCCGTTGAACGGGTACTATCCCGCTGGGCTTTCGAAGGAAGAAGCAGACGAGCTTCGAGTGAACAACCCGAAAGAGTATATGGAAAAAGCCTACCAAAGCATGCGGGTTCAAGTGGAAGCCATGGTTAAAATGATGGAAAAAGGAGCCGTAACCTTCGAATACGGCAACAACCTTCGACAGCAAGCCTACAACGCCGGTTTCAAAAATGCGTTCGCATATCCGGGTTTCGTTCCACGCTATATCCGACCTATGTTCTGCGAAGGAAAAGGCCCCTTCCGCTGGACTTCACTCGTTGGAAGCAAAGACGACATCTACACTTTGGACGACGTAATCCTCAAAGAATTCGCCTACAACAAGGAGCTCTGCCGCTGGATACGAAAAGCCAAAGAACAAGTCAAGTTTCAAGGACTGCCCGCTCGGGTTTGCTGGCTCGGCTTCGGCGAACGAGCCCGTTTCGGCAAAATCATCAACGACATGGTGCGCAGCGGCGAGCTTTCCGGACCAATATGGATAGGACGCGACCACCTCGACGGCGGAAGCGTCGCCTCGCCTAACCGTGAAACAGAAGGCATGAAAGATGGAAGCGACGCCATTGCAGATTGGCCTATCCTTAACGCTTTGCTGAACGCTGTGGCCGGGGCAACATGGGTTTCTGTTCACCACGGCGGAGGAGTAGGCATAGGCTATAGCATCCACGCTGGCATGTGTCTAGTCGCTGATGGAACGGCTGAAGCGGAAAAACGGCTAGTTCGCGTATTGACGACCGACCCGGGAACAGCCATAGTAAGGCATGCGGACGCCGGATACGAGAAAGCCGAACAGATAGCAAAAGAAAAAGGTATCAAAATGCCTATGTTGAAGTAGGGACGTTACTGCTTGTAAGTCTCTACAAACCTTTCTATCGTTCGGTCATACGTCTTTTCCACTTCCGCCGGGAATAGACATCCAGGTAGTTCGCCTCTTTCCCGATGGTATCGTATGCACTCGCAGCATTTTCCGCGTTTATCACAGTTCAAATAGGTGCACGTGCACGCTTGCAGGTTTTTCTCAAGATTTGGACAACTCGTCATTAGGCTACACCTTCTTCTGCTCATAAGTTCGAGCTGGAAAATAAAGGTATTCCAGCAAAACTTTTCATAGGCTTCCATGCATAGTGATTCGTGCGGTGAAAAAGCCTATGGATAACAAAGTTGTAGAAGTCGACGGCGAATCCCTAACCATAGAAGACGTTGTCTCTGTTGCACGCGGAAACGCCATGGTTTCCATAGCGGAAGCCGCGAAGAAACGGGTTACCAGAAGCCGCGAAGCTCTCCAGAAAATGGTAAAGGATGGAAAGGTAATATACGGCGTCAACACGGGCTTCGGCGCCCTAGCTAACACGAGAATCCCCGCGGAAGAAATTCGAAGGTTGCAAGTCAACCTTATTCGAAGTCATTCTGCCGGCGTAGGCGAGCCGCTGCCTACAGAAGTTGTCCGGGCTGCTATGCTGTTACGCGTGAACACCCTAGCTAAGGGCTGTTCTGGAACACGTCTAAAAATCCTCCAAACGCTCGTTGAAATGCTCAACAAGCGCGTGCATCCAGTGATTCCGGAAAAAGGCTCCGTAGGCGCAAGCGGAGATTTAGCTCCCCTGTCTCATTTGACCCTCGTGCTAATAGGCGAGGGCGAAGCCGAATATCAAGGTAGAATTCTACCCGGGAGACAAGCCATGGAAGCAGCTGGAATCCCAACGGTAACCCTCGAGGCAAAAGAAGGAATAGCCCTTAACAACGGAACCCAAATCATGACCGCCGTCGCCGCCTTAACAGTATACGACGCGGAAAAACTCGTCCAAACGGCTGAAATAGCCGCCGCTTTAACCCTCGAAGCGTTGCTTGGCGTCGTAGACGCCTTCGACGAAAAAATCCACAAAGCGAGACCGCATCCCGGGCAAATAGCAACGGCGAGGAATATCCGTTCGCTTATCAGCGGAAGCAAACTCGTTCGCTCCGGCGTTGAAGCGTTGAAAGAGCTGGGCTATCCTCAAGACCCGTATTCGCTGCGCTGTATTCCTCAAGTTTTAGGCGCTGTTAGAGACGCTGTTGCCTACGCACGGAGAGTTGTGGAGACCGAGATAAACTCGGCTACCGACAACCCGTTAGTTTTCGCCGATGAGGGCGTCTGCCTTTCAGGTGGAAACTTTCACGGGCAGCCCATAGCCATAGCCATGGACACGCTTGCAACAGCTCTAACGGTTACTGGAAATTTCTCTGAAAGGAGAACCGCGAGGCTGATAGATGAAAAACTTAACCGTGGACTACCCGCCTTCCTCGTTCCCCCCAAGGCGAAGAAAGGATTAAACAGCGGCTTCATGACCCTACAATACACTGCTGCTGCTCTAGCTTCAGAAAACAAGGTTCTGGCTCATCCAGCGTGCGCCGACTCCATTCCCACGTCTGCCAACTTCGAAGACTTCGTTAGCATGGGAACAAACGCTGCAACGAAAGCCGTGCAGACGCTGGAAAACACGCAGCACATAATCGCCATAGAACTTTTATGCGCAGCCCAAGCCGTAGAATACCGAGGGCAAGAAAACCTAGGGAAGGGGACAAAACGTGCCTACCAAGCAGTTCGAGCCACGGTTTCAAGGCTCGAGGAAGACAGACAGCTAAGCATGGACATATCAACCGTAGTTGATGAACTGGTTCGGAACGGAAAACTCGTCGAAACGGTAAAGAAAGAGGTGCCGCTTGTTTAAGCCAGCTCCTGAAGAGCTTTCAGCCTTTTGATTATGTTCGGATGGGTAGAGAACAATTCCACGAGTTTATCCGTGAAGGTAATCTCCTTTTTCAGCAGTTCGTGAACCAAGCGCTGGTCTCCGCTGAAATGCGCCAACTGTGCAGCATCCACGTCAGCCCTATCCGGGTCTGCGATAAACAAAGCTTTCAAAGCGTTGAAGTGTGAAGCTTCGCGGCGATATTTCTTCATTCTTCCAGAAGCGTAGACTATTTTGGCTAGTCCTTCGGAGAGTTTTCTCGCGCCGTCATCTACTATGGAAGCGCTGTGCCTGTCAGCATAGTATTCACGCAGCCGGCTCAAATACAGTGTGAAAAGGTTTAGGAACCATGCTAGGAGCATGGCTATCATGCCTACGAGTATTCCAGCGCCTCCGCTTTCTTCTCTTTGGCTTCGGCTGAACATGGAGGAGAGCATTAGGCTGTAGCCTATGTAGTAAAGTATGGCTGGAAGTATGGAAACGAACATCATTACCTGCACGTCTCTGTGTTTCAGGTGTCCCAGCTCGTGCCCTATAACTGCTTCAACTTCCTCGTCGTCAAGGGTTTTCAAAAGGCCCGTGGTTACGGCAACCCGTGTTCCAGCTATGGGCGAACCGTACGCAAAAGCGTTGGGTATTGGGATGCGAGCCAACATAACTTTCGGCATCTTAATCTTGCTTCTCGCGCTTAATCTCTCAACCATACTGTAGAGTTTCGGGTCGTCGCTTCTCTTTATCTCTCTAACATGGTATAGCGCGTCTATTATGTATGGTGCGATAAGCCACTGCAAAATGTTGAATGCTACGACTAGTATGCCTATCAGCACGAGGTCGAGGGTTCCTATGAGCGTAAGTATAACTGTGAAGAAAAGCGTTGAAAGCCCAATAATCGCGGCTAA
>QMXC01000129.1 GCA_003661945.1 Candidatus Bathyarchaeota archaeon
CCGTTTTAAGGGAGGGAACCCCGAGAATGGCTACCTACTTCTTTGGAAAAATAGACTTCAGCACCATATACTTCAACGGATTCCCCATAGGCGAAGTCCTGTTCTATTTCTGCATTATCCCAGTCATAGTTACAGTTGTCACAAATACGGTTAACCAGTTGGGTGGGCTAAACGGTTTAGAAACTGTTTGCCCTTCCATAGTTATGGTTGGATTGATGATAACAACTCCGAATTACAGCGTGCTATTAATGGTGCCTCTCGCAACGTATTTGACACTGGCTTTTTTCAACATTCAAGGGAAAATATTCGTTGGTAACACCGGGTCTTTTGCCGCGGGAATAACAATAGCTTCTTACGCCATTCTGGCAAACACGGAACAGACCTTGCTAATTTCGATTCTTCCTTTCATATTTAACTCTTCGCTGATACTGTTGAACGTATTCCTTTTCGGAAGGAGAGCCGCGTTAAGCTTTGACGGAAAAAAATTGAGTTCGAACCATAGGCGAAGCCTAGCAACGCTTCTCGCCTATTATCGACCACTTACTGAAAGACAGTTGGTGGCTTTAATATCAGGTTTAGTAGCCCTTTCCACGTTTACAGCTGTTTTGGTATGGTGGTTAAAATAAAACGGATATTAATAACTGGAGCCGGAGGACCAGCTGGAGTAAATTTTCTAGAAGCTTTGAAAATCGCACCGGAAAAAATGGTTTTAGTAGGCGCCGATGCAAACAAGCATTTTTTTTATTTGATTCCAACGGAGAAGAAGTATATTGTTCCGCCAGCTACATCTCCGAATTACATCGAAGTAATAAACGAATTAATTGCGAGGGAAAAAATCGAGTTAGTTCATCCGCAGCCAGACATAGAAGTACGTGTAATATCGGAGAATAGAGAAAAACTCGACGCGAAGACTTTTCTCCCCTCGAAAAGAACCGTGGAAATCTGTCAAGACAAGCTGGAATCGGCGAAAATTTGGATGCAAAAAGACGTCCCAACGGCAAGGACTCTCGAGATAAGGAAGGAAGAAGATTTGACGAAAGCATTTGAAGAGCTGGGAACACCTTTATGGATTAGAGCTAGACACGGAGCTGGAGGAAGAGGAAGCACGTTAGCAAAAAACATAGAAACAGCAGTTGCATGGATTGCTTATTGGCGGGCACGCGGTGAAGAATGGAAATTTATTGCGCAAGAGTATCTGCCGGGGAGAAACCTTGCTTTTCATAGCTTGTGGAGGGAAGGCGAATTGATAACTTCCATGGCGAGAGAAAGACTTAGATACATTTATCCTCATCTTTCGCCTTCCGGAATTACGGGAACACCAGCTGTTCAGAAAACAATCCATGACGAAACGGTGAACAAGGTAGGCACAGAGGCTGTTTTAGCGGTTGACTCAAAATTTAACGGGATTGCATGCGTAGATTTAAAAGAAAATAAGGAAGGAGTCCCATGTGTAACGGAAATAAACGCGGGTAGAATGTTCACGACGTCGTTTTTCTTTGCCTACGCTAGCAAAATCCTCTGCGGAGACTATAGAGGCAACATACCTTACCTTTACATAAAATTAGCCTACGACGAAAAAATTCCAGAACTGCCCAAATATAACATTCTACCTCCGAATGTATATTGGATACGTCACATAGATGCACCCGCCAAACTAGTGAAAGACGGAAAAATCTTTGGAGCAATGTACAAGTGATTAGAGCAGTTATCTTCGACCTTGATGGGACGCTTATTCATTTACCAGTAAACTACGAGAAACTCTTCGAAGAATTCAAAAAAATCATGAAAACCAACACCGTAAGACCAGTTACAGACATGGTAGCGAGGCTCGACGAAGCAACCAAAAAGAAAGTGTTCAAAGTTTGGGACGATGCAGAATTGGAAGCACTTCCGAAAATGTCAATAAAGGAAGAAGGCGCCAAACTCTATGAAAAATTCTCACCGAAACCTAAAGCGTTAGTGACAATGCAAGGTAAAGCTGTAGCCGAAAAAATTCTTCAAACAACAAAATTTTCCTTTAAAATAATAATAACTCGGGAACACAGCCTAAACAGAATCGAACAACTTCAGAAAGCCGCAGAGATGCTCGGAGTAAAACCTCAAGAGATACTTTTCATCGGAGACGCCGAGAATGATAGCGCGTCTGCTAGAAAATTTGGATGCAAGTTTCTGAAGGTGGGATAATGCTCGTTTGGTATGACGCTTGCACAGGCAAACAAGTTAGATACGGCGTTGCCATAGCTAGAAGACTACGCGAACTAGGACACAAAGTAATTCTGACCACGCGAAAACATCCCGACACGTTACCGCTGGCGAATCTTCTCGGCGAAGAATTCATCGTTGTTGGACGATACAAGCCAGAATCGCTGAGAACACGGCTAAAAGAAAGCTTGAAACGTCAACTTTTGTTCCTCAAGCTTTTTGAAGAGGAAACCCCAGACGTAGCCGTTTCTCATCGTTCAGTGGAATTATGTCGAACAGCCTTTGGTCTAGGAATACCAATAATCGCGACCCACGATACAGTACACGCAGAAGCCGTGAACAGGCTAACCATGCCGCTTATAGACTTCCTTGTAGTTTCAAAGGCAATCCCTAGAAGCCATCTAAAAGAATACAAAGTAAGAAAACAAGTAATACAATTCGACGGAGTAGACGAAGTAGCATGGATAAAAAACTTCACACCCCAGACAAAGTACGATTTTGAAAAACCCTTAATTGTGGTAAGGCAGTTCGAAACCAAAGCAGCGTATGCTGAGGAAAAAACAGACCTATCAGAAACAATCGCTAGGAAACTCACAAGGCTAGGAACAGTTGTTTTTTTGCCGAGATACGAACGGAAAACTAGAAAAGGGCTAATAGTGCCGAAAGCTTTCGTAGATTCAGCTAGCCTCGTGGCGCAAGCCGACCTTTTTGTAGGGGCGGGAGGAACGATAACCCGAGAAGCTGCCTTACAGGGAACCCCAGCGATTGTTATGAAATTAATTAAAAAACAGTATACGAACGACTACATGGCGAAAAAGGGTTTCCCAATCTTCAAAGTCCGGCCAGAACAAACAGTAAAACTTGCCGAGAAACTTATAGGCAAAAAATGGGACGTAAAAGAACTACTAGCAAAACTTGAAAACCCCGTAGAAGTAATCAAAAACGTAATTGAGGAGAAAATCTATGGAAATTGAAGGAAAAAACGTTCTAATAACGGGTGGAGCGGGTTTTATTGGCTCGCATCTAGTAGACGAATACCTAGAGCAAAACGTCGGAAAGGTGGTAGTGTTTGACGACTTATCAACAGGCTTCGCGGAAAACCTTGAACACGTCAAAAAAGACAGCCGCTTGAAGATGGTGAAAGGCTCAATCTTGAATAGGAGACTTCTAGAAGAAACGGTTCGAAAAGAAAATATAGAGATAATAGACCATCAAGCAGCCGAATTAGAAGTATACACGGGAATAAGAAATTCGCAGAAAGACGCTCGAATAAACATTTTGGGGACGCTCAACGTTCTCAACACTGCGCTTAAACTCGAGGTTAAAAAAGTTTTATTCGCTTCCTCTGGAGCCGTGTACGGCGAAGCCGAATACACGCCGGTAGACGAGGGACACCCTTTAACGCCGCACTGGCCCTACGGCGTCAGCAAACTAAGTGCAGAACGTTACTGCATCCAGTACTTCCGCCTTTACGGATTGAATGTTACTGCTTTCAGATACGCTATAGTCTACGGTCCAAGAGAATGGTTTGGACGCGTCTTAACCATGTTTATAAAGAGAATTTTCTTGGAAAACAAGCCGCCCGTGGTATTTGGAGACGGAACCCAAACACGCGACTACATTTACGTGAAAGACCTAACAAAAGCACATATGCTGGCTCTTCAGAATGACAACTCAGCAGGAGAAGTTTTCAACATCTCCAGCGGAAAAGCCGTATCCATAAAAGAACTAGCGGAAACACTAATCCAAATCTCCGGAAAACAACTAGACATAATTTTTGATAACCCACCTGAAGGAAAAGCATCGCGTTACCAGCCTGAAAGAATACGTCTCCAAGGAGAACTCAAACGGTTCGTTCTATCCCCAAAAAAGGCCGAAAAACTTCTAGGGTGGAAACCACATACACCATTCAAAGAAGGAGTTACAAAAGAAATTGAATGGGTTCTCGCCAACAAAGAAAGATGGAACACAAAACCACGAGTCTAGGCTATTCGGTTTTTACATTGAAATCTTTCTTCAGACTCGACGTCTAAAGAGAAGCCACATTTTGGATCACAGGTTA
>QMXC01000130.1 GCA_003661945.1 Candidatus Bathyarchaeota archaeon
AAATTTCCATGTTCACCACTTAGGGGGAAACTGGCTGGAGGTCTTGCTGGATTTTTGTCTGTAAATCCTTTATTTGTCCTCTCAGTCTTTCTTCTTGTTTCGATAGCACTTTGACCCGCATGTTTAGCAGTTCCTTTCTCTCGTTCAGCTCAGCTATTATTTTGGCTTTGCCTGTTTTCACTAGGAGCGAGCCTATGGACTTATAGATAACCGTGTCTTCCGCCATTTTTTCAAGTTCGCCCAGAGCCTGCTCAACTTCCATGAGTTCGATTTCTATTTGTTGTTTCTGTCCGAGAACCGACTGAAGCGTCTGCTGTAGCTGCTGAAGCCTTAAAAGCCTCTCCTGAACTTGAGGTGGAAGTTTCGAACTTTCGCTCATTCTATTTTCATCCTCTAAACTAGCAACTGCAATACCACTACTCATTAATTAGATTTCCGCATGCGATGCGTATTTCCAACATTTAACTGATGACTTCTAAAACCTTCTGCACGGAGTCTACCCAACGCAGATAAGCGTTTACCGCCGCCCTCAAAGCAGTAGTATCCCTTGCTTTAACAATTAAAACCAGTTTTTTCCCTTCAAGGGAGATTTCTACGTTTGAACGTTGAGTCGGCTGAGACAATGTTTCGGGCTTCAACGCTGCGAAAACCGTTTTCGCCTTCCGTTCACATGCGAAATCAATCTTGATTAACGCCTTTCTCATGCCTTCTCCACATCCCATATAAGATGCGACAGTCGCATGCGAGGTCCAGCTTCAACCCACGCTGGCACGAGCATAAAGGTAAGCTGAATCTGACCGTCTTTCCCTCTGGAAACGTAGAGAGCTGTTTTTCGCTTAGCCTTCTGCGTTTGTTTTAGGGTTTGGACATCTTTTTTGGGTAATTGCAAAAAATCCGATAGTGCATCGGCTAGTTTCTGAAGTTCTATGTCTTTATCGGAGGAAGCAGCTATAGCTACGGCTTGCACTCTTCTTATCTCGGTTTCAAATTCTCTTCGAAGCTTTACTCCTTTCAAGTAAATTAGCGGCGGAACCAGCTTTAGTCCTTCTTTTAAGCGGAAAAACTCTATTTTTCCCGGTCCTCCTTTCCACCGGTCTACGAGAATGGCGCGGTCGGCGTCTAGTTCTAGAGCTTTTTCAGCTAAGGATTCAAAGCTCATTTTCCCTCGGTTGACTCTAACCGTGTTCGGCAGAGAATGGGCCAAGTCTCGGCAGAAACTTCTAAGCCTATTCGTGGGTCTTCGAGAGGTGGTTACCAAAATTTTTCGTGTTTTACTCCTTTCAGTTTCCAATCTTTCAACCGGGGCTATGAGCTTTCCTCTATTCTTGCGCTTCTAGCAGCTCGTCTTGAAACTGTTCCTAGTTTCGTAGCTGGGACGTATGCTCCTCCAGCGAATGTGAATCCGCATTTTCTGCATCGCCATACTCCAACGCTTTGTCTTTTCACTTGTCGGAAGCCGCATCGAGGGCATGGATGAGGCTTTTTCATTGTTACCACTATGTCAACGTAACGTTTCCTCACGGTGCTTCCATATCTGGCGCCAAACCCTCTTGTAGGACCGATTTTTTTGGTTCTCTTTCCCATTTTATGTTTTCACCACTAGTTTTCGTAGTTCAGCTGCTTTCTCTTTCGCTATTTTTGCGGCTTCTAATATTTGTTGCGTTGTGAAGTAGCCGCTTCCGCCTTTTTGTATGGAGCAGATTTTTCCATCTTTGTCTGTGGTTATGGTTAGCCTAGCGTCCATCACGTGTTCTTCTTCGAGCCACGGGTCAACCACGAGTTTGTCGTTTATCTTCGCGAAAGTAACAGCTACGGGATAGTTTCTCACGGGGAGCGGTTTGTATCCCGGCTTTTTCACTATCTCATCGTTCTTCATTTCGTAGTTGAACATTTTGGTGTTAACCAGAGCGGTTAACGCTGCTAGGGCTGAAGCATCTATTAGGTTTCCGTCGTGGTTCAATACGTACACGTCCACGAAAACTATGAAAACCTTTTTTCCCGGCTGAATGCAGAGCTCTTCTAGCGCTATTGCCTTCGATTCTCTTATTCCCCGGTCAACTATCCTTGCGAGTTCTATAGCGTCCTCGTTGGGCGGTCCAGGCTCGAATGTAGGTGACGCCAACGGAACTAGCTCAGCGTTTACGGTTAAAACTCCTTGGTCCGGAATGTCGGGGAAAGGTTCGCCTGTTTCGATTTTTACTCCTACAAGGACTTGGGTTTTTCCTATATGGACCTGAGCTGAGCCTTCTGCTCTTTCAATGATGCTCGGCTCAATCTTGATTTCCCGATATTCCATTAACGCTCGTCCGTCAAGTCTTTTCCCTTTCGCAACCAACTGAGCTATCCGTTTCTGTTTAACTTTCGAAACTATGGACGATATCATTCTTCTGTTTCCTCCTTTACCGTCACGTACTTCGCTTTTAACGCTTCCTTCTGAACCTCGTATATCTTTCTGCATCCTTCCATAGCCATTTCAATTGCCTTTTCAAACTCCTCTAGCGTTAAACTTCCATCCATCTGAAGAAGTGTGACAGCGTTTATCCCCGGCATCATGGCTAGGGGCACGTCTGCCTCGCCGTATTTGTCTTCCAAGTCCATAAGGTCTAGTATCAATTTTCCATCGGCTTTTCCCGCTGCACATGCGACTACTAGGTCCCGCATGGGTATGCCGGCGTCTGCTAAGGCTAGCGCCGCTGTGGTTATTCCCGCGCACCGTGTTCCTCCGTCTGCCTGCAGTATTTCTATGAATATGTCTATCGATGTTCTAGGGTAGTATTCCAGAAAGACCGCTGGTTCTAAAGCGTCTCTAATTACTTTTGACAGTTCAATTTCCCTTCGTGAAGGCGCGGGAGATTTTCTCTCTTCAACCGAGAAGGGTGCCATATGGTATCTACATCTTAAAATCGCCCTGTCCGGTAGAGCTAAATGTTTGGGATGCACCTCTTTAGGGCCGTAAACGGCTGCCAAAACCTTGTTTCTTCCCTGTTCAAGGTAGGCTGAACCATCCGCGTTTGCTAGTATGCCTACCTCCATTTTTATGGGACGTAGCTCGTCCAGTTTTCTACCATCAAGTCTTAAACCTTTTTTATCTAGTAGCTTTTCAGGTTTGGACATTTTTTCTCGCCTCCTTTTCTTTTTTGAGCATTTTTGTTATTCTGTCCGTGAGTCCAGATGTGTGGGATTCCTCTTCTATTTTGAGTATAGCCATTATTGCTAGCTGTTCATCTTCAGGTTTTCTTCCGGAGATGAGGATAAGCCCGTTTTGTCCCAGCGTTATGCGGCAGTTTGTTTCTCGTTTTATCATACTTATCATGGAGCCTTTTCTCCCTATTATCCGTGGAATCTTTGTCGGTGTGACCTTGATTAGTTGTCCACGCGACACTTTTCCCAGTCCCGGCTCGTTTATGGTTAATCGCGGGTTGCTTCCCCGGTCGTAAGAGGCTATTTTCGCCACTATTAGGTCGCCTATATCCAGTATGGAGAGCAAGTTGTCCTTTTGCGGGCGATATCCCCGTTCTAGAACATCGGATGCACGTAGAGTGGCTACGTAGGGCGCGTTTATGTCTATTTCCCAGCCGTTGAATCCAACTTCGACTACTATGCCTATCACCGTGTCACCTACTCGTGGAACGTAGAAGCCTCTCAACGCTACTACGCGTACCCTGCGATTTTCATATTCCACTAATCCTATCCGCGCGGCGAAAATCTTACCGTTTTCCCGGTAGGTGTTTTCTCCCGCCATGTATTCTCCTTCGGCTAGTAAATCTCCGGGTGTAACAAGCTCTTTTTCTTCAAAAAACGTAGGCAAACAAATCACCTTTCCTTAAGCTTTTCAGTTTCAGTCTAGCTCACTATTTTCGCTTCTCCGCTTCCTTTGGTTATTTCTCCAAGTTTTTCGAGGAACGGGCCGAATAGTCCAGCTGGCATTTCTATTGTGGCTTGCCATGAGCCGTCTGCTCGCCATTCTTCGCGTTTTATTGTGCCGAAGCCTTTTACTGTGCCGTAGGCTTTAGCTGCGTATTCGGGCGGTATCTTTACGGCGACTAGTAACTGCTCCGTTTTTAGGGGCAGAACCGACCTTAACAGTTTAATTATGTCCTTTGCTTGTTCTTCCGCGTCTTTGAAAGGGTCTATGGAATAATGGATTTGCTCCATAGCTTGTTCTATTCTTAACGGCGGATGTGGAAGGTTTGTTCTCG
>QMXC01000131.1 GCA_003661945.1 Candidatus Bathyarchaeota archaeon
GTCGTAGTTGTAGAACCATGCGTGCCATCCAGAGTAGAAGGCTTTTTCGAGTTTTTTCTTTTGTCTTCTTCTGTATAGGGCTATTGCTATGGCTATTAGTCCGAGCAGAGCTAAAAGCCCTATTATGAGTAGGAGAAGCCATAAAGGCCAAGGCGGACGATACGCGCCAGCGGCGACCACCTCCACGGTTCCGTCAATCATTTTGTTGTCGCTTAGGTCGGTTTCTCCGGCTACGGCACTTGCCTCAGCTTTAATCGTGTACGTGCCGATATCCACGTCTGAAGTGTTCCAGAAAACGCTTAGTGTAGTTTCTTGACCCGGGCTTAGACTGGTTACGTGCCGTGTTTCGATGACAAAGCTGTCGTAGAAAACCGTTACGTTGAAGCTTTCCGAAAAACTTCCTTCGTTTCGAACTCGAACTCTAATATTAACGGTTCCGCCTTTTTCGACAATTGTAGGTGAAACGTCTACATGCACCACGGCGACATCATGCGTAAGGGTAGGAGGCGCGGCTTTAATCTCTATGGTGCCGTCGACATAAATGTTGTTCGCGGTGTTTGTTTCACCTTCAACTCGGCTCGCTTCAGCCTTTAACGTATAGTTTCCCTCTACCACGCCCACAGTGTTCCAAGAAAAAGTCAGCACACGGCTTTTTCCAGCATCCAAGTTTCCAACAAAAAGCACAGCCATCACATATGAATCGTAATACAAAGTTACGTTAAAAGTCTCGGTTTCGGTTCCCCTGTTTTCTACAGTAACGTGAACCTCTACGGTTTCACCTTCATAGACGCTTGAATCCGAAACCCCCATGTCGGCAACCGCAACATCGTGCACCGGAGAAACAGCTTTCTTAACCTCCACAAAGCCATCCACAAAATGGTTGTTCTCCACATTAATTTCCCCCGGCACCTCACAAGCCATAGCGCTTATCACATAGACTCCTTCTCTTACCCCTCCTGTGCACCATTCAAAAACCAGCATTAACTCTTGGCCCGGTTCGAGCTCTTCCACATTCAACGTTTGAATAAGCGTAGAATTATAGTAAGCGTTTACATCGAAAGATTCCGTATACCGCCCAAAATTCTTCACGGTTACATAAATTTCTACGATGTCGCCGGCGTAGACCACATTGCTTGACACGTGCACATCTACTATGGCTATGTCATGTATCACTATGGAAATATTCGATGAGACTTCTGGACAGTATGGAACGCCCCCTTCATCAACGGGTTTGTTATACGCGTTTGCATGGATGGTCGCTGTTCCCTCGGGAGCATCGATCGGGATGTCTAGTCTGAAATAGGTATTAACCAGCGTATTGTTGGGGGGAACTGTGAAATTCGTAATCTCGGAGGTGTCCAAAAGGTGTTCATGAACATCATACATTGAAACAGAAACAGCGGCTTGTTTTTCAGTCATTGCTATGTTCCGAAGGACAAGCTTCACGCCAACCCTGCTTCCGGCTGTAAAAACTGTCTGAGGCTCCGAGAAATCTTCATTCATGGTTTCCATCCCCACGATTTCAACTATCCACCCCGCACGAAAATCAAGGTAATCGCTGACTATTTCTCCACCAATCTCTACGTTGCAAGACACATGCCAGTTTCCAGCGCCTATTTCCTCGTTATTAGGTAAGGTGAAGGATATCTCAGCTATCCCACTGGCATTCGTCTCAGAAGACCTACTGAACGTGACATTCTGTACAGAATTCTCGGGGCCTTCAACGTGGAAGGCCACGAGTAAATTGGGCGCTGGCCAGTTGTTATACTTCACTAAAGCGTAGAGAATTACGTTTTCTCCTAATGCAAAAGCATCGCTAGAAACGTTTTGTCCTCTACCGCTGTAGGGTTCTTTCTGAGTAAAAAGATCAACCTCTCTTTCGACGCAGTATGCCTTAGGCGCCACTTCTGCGGGTGAATAAATACATAAAAAGAAGAGTATTCCCGCTACTAGGATAGCTATCGCTTTCTTCCTCATAGTCACTCAACAAGGTTATAACTGAACAGAATCTTTAACAAATATTCCGTAAAGGTGAATATTCCTATAAGCGACTTAATATACACGATTTATAACATGTATTGGCGGGCCCGCCGGGAATTGAACCCGGGACCCCCGGGTTTCTCTGCTTGTGCTTAAAAGCCCGGTGCTCTATCCTTGCTGAGCTACGGGCCCCTTCGAGTGTTTGCTGTTCATTTAGGTTTGTGAAGGTGTTTTTTAGTGTTTCGATGATGTGGTGTGTGTTTTATGAGAGAAAAGAGAATGTTGTGTAGTGGTTTTTGTTTACTGGGCTTTTAGGAGGCTTAGTATGAAGTTTCGGATTTTGTCGTTTGCGTTTAGGATGGTTTTTATGGTTTTTTCTCCTTTTTCGGTTAGTTTGTAGACGCGTTTTCTTTCGTTCCATGTTCCGTGGATGAGTCCGTTTCTTTCAAGTGAGTATAGTAGCGAGTATACGGTGCCTGAGCTTACGAGTAGGTGAAATTTGTTGTGGATGTAGGCTATTACGTCGTATCCGCTCATGGGTCCGTTTCTCAGTTCTGCGAGTATTATTATGTCGAGGAAATTTTTGATTATTCTCTCATGCATTTTTTTCAATATTTTTGCTTCCAAAGTTCCACCGCCAACTATAACCGCTAATCCCACCATGTATAACCACGTTTTTATATTTTATGTCGAATTTATATATTTAAACTTTATTCGAAATCTGAATTCGAATATAAATTTGATTTAGACTAGTATAAACAAACTCCACATCCATCCCTTTTAAGTAAAACACTGCACAGATATTAGTTAGATATATCGCAACCTATGTTTAATTCTCCAACTATTTTATAAATACGTTAAAAAACAACGCGGAGCATTTCGCTAAATTTGTTTTTTCCAGAAATTAAAAGTTATTTTGTTGTTTCGCTTTTGTTTTGCCGTGGTGTTTGAAATGATTTCGTGGAAGAATTCCTTTAAGAAAATTAGCGAAGAATACGCTTTAACTTTGAAGAAAAAGGAAGCTTTGGAGCAGCTATTGAAAACTGGAAGAATTTCCCAGTCCACCTACGATGATTTCAGCAAAGAGATAGATGCAACGCTCGAAGCGTTGGAGAGTCAGAAAAAAGCTTTGATGGAAAAGATGAAGGGTAAGGTGAACGAGCTTGAAACGCAGATTAAGACCTTAGAAGTGTTTCTCGTGAATTTGGAGATTCAACGAGTAACGGGCGAAGTGGACGAAACGGCGTATGAGAATCAAGCGAAGTCTTTAACGGCAGGCATTGAAGCGGCTAAGCAGGAACTAAGCAGCATGTTGAACGCGATGGATGAATTATCCCTGAAGGCTGAACCCGTGGAGGTCAAAGAGGTGCTGAAGCCTTTCGAGTCTTCTTCGGTTGCATATGAAGAACCTGCCGAGGAGCCGAAAGGCGAAACAGAGGAGGAGTCAGCGGAGCAGTTTCCCAGCGTGGAACCCGAGCCGGCTGTTGAATCTTCGACTGTGGAAGAGGCGGAAAGCGAAGAGAAAGTGGAATTCGAACCCTTAGAATCTGAAGTCTCTCCCGCGGCTGAGGAAGACACGGAGAGCGAATTAGAGACAACTAGAGAAGAGGAAGAAGTCCTCCTATAGGTTCGAGATTCAAGTCTGTTCGTTTTTCTTCTCTTTTGTTAGAAGATAAACCGTTATGTACTGGTTTATTCCGTATCATTTCTGTTGAGGGTAATCCTTTGCGCAAAGTTGGAATAATGTTTCATGAAAAGTATGGGCAGTACGATTTGGGTGAGGGGCATCCTTTTCGGGGAGACCGTTTCGCTAACGCCGTAAAATTCTTCGGAGAGCACGGCTTGCTTGATTTGCCCAATGTAGAGTTAGTGGCGCCCAGCCCAGCCTCGAGGACAGATTTGCTGAGAGTTCATGATGAAGGTTATGTTGATTTGATTTTTCGGTTAGCAGAGGAAGGCAAGCCCTACGATTTCGAGACTCCGGTTTCGCAGTCCATTCTTGAAGCAGCATTGTTTATAGCCGGAGGAACGCTAGAGGCTGGGAAAAACGTTTACAGTGGAAAGTTTTCTCGCGCTATTTCCTTAGGCGGCGGTTACCATCATGCCGGAAGAAACTACGGCGGAGGCTTTTGCATTTTTAATGACATAGCTGTTTTAATAGAGTTTCTCCGCGAAAAATACAGCGTCAAAAGGTTTTTGGTTTTGGACCATGA
>QMXC01000132.1 GCA_003661945.1 Candidatus Bathyarchaeota archaeon
ATGGGTGTACCAGCTAATCCTCCTGCACTTGCAGACAAGTTTTAACAACCTCCTCCTTTACATCATTCCACAAGAGAAAAACAGCATCTCAATATAAATTTTTCTAACAAAACATGCAACAACCGCTCAAAAAGATGTAGGAATGGTTTTCCTCTAGCTGCTTAGGAAAAAGACGAGTGCTAGGCAAAGATAAAACTAAAGAGCTTACAGCTAAGGTTTATGAGCTTTGGGAGAGAAAAGTTGTTGTTCCAAGAATTAGGCATGGAAAAAAGCAAACAGTTGAAACTTTGATTAACGAGGAAGCTCTGCTCCTAGCTAAATACTTGAGAAACGAAACACAATTATGGATACCAAGAGTAGTAAATTCAAAAAAGATGCTGACAATCAATAAAGGAATAGTTCTCATTGACAAATGACAACTTCAACATTTAGCTCTTTTGTCGACTTTTTCTCTAGGTCATGTTTAAGTCCTTTAGGGTTTTCAATCCATTTTTCTGGGTCATAAATGAAACAAATCAATGTTCTTATGTTAGGATATTCTTTATACTTAGCAATATCCACTAATAGTTGTTCGCCAATTTCTTTCTCTCGGGCATTTTTGCTCGTCTTCTTTATTTCAACTAAAATTCCCTCATTTTTTAATACGAAATCTATTTTTGAGGCCCCTCCGGCATAACTAGGAGTCCATTCCTCCTTTCGAACATCATCAAAATCTACTTTGAGAAGTGCATGAAGTAAATCTTGAACATCGTATTCATCTTCCACTACGTAGGGTTCTTTATTTTTCCGCCTCCTTTTCAACTGATTTGCCACTAAATCAAATCTTGAAAGAATTCTCCTAATTCTAATCAAGGGTAAATCTGCTCGTTGCTCTTTAGTAAGACTTTTCAAACTTCTTACAGAAGCCAAATGTCCCCTTAAATGGGCCAATCCTTGATTTAGTTCGTCGACAAAATCATACGATGTGCAGATTGTTTGAATATTTGCACCGCGAAATATCACATCGAAGATAGGATCTGTTCTTACTTCTTTCCCACTAGGCAATATTGTTGCAGCAACACGAAAGCTTGAGTATTTCCTAAATTTTATGTAATTATCTTGAAACCATATAAGTATCTCATTTGCCTCTTTTACTTCATTGCTGACATCACGATATCTTTTAGTTTCTTGGATTTTATTGTAAAGCTGTATTAATCTATCCCACTTTTTAATTGCTTCAGAAAAGAAGGTAACAGCTTTATTCTTAATCTCTTCCGAACTCATGTTCAATCAAATTACTTTTGTGTTTGCGTGTGCTTTTATTTTTTTATCGATAGATTTAGTTGGGTTTGGAGCCTAAAGTTTTATACTTGTGGGTGTTTAATGTGTTCTTCTTCTAAAATTTCGGGTTGAATGGCTATGCCTAGGATAATCGTGTGTTTGAAGCAAGCCGTTGACGTTACACAGTTGAAGGTTGACCCTCAGACTTCGCGGCTGATAACGGCTGAAGCTCCGCGGAAAATAAGCGATTTCGACAAAAACGCGTTAGAAGAAGCTTTGAAGATTAGGGAAAGCCTCGGCGGCGAAGTAGTAACCGTTACGGCTACGGCTGAAGAGGCGAAAACAACGATTCGGGAGGCGCTAGCCATGGGCGCCGACAAGGCTTACATAATTAAAGACCCGGCTATTGCCAAAATCGACACTTTAACGACTGCGCGGATACTGGCTGAAGCCGTTAAGAAACTCGGCGAATTCGACTTGGTTCTCTGCGGCGAAGCGTCCATCGACAGCTTTTCTGGACAAGTAGCCTCACGGCTGGCGGAAATTCTTAACATTCCCCAGCTGACTTCGGCAGAAAAAATGACCGTGGAAAACGGCGAAGTAAAAGTTGAACGCGCTTTGGAAGACCGGTACGAAACGGTTAAGGCGAAGATGCCGGCGCTCGTAAGCGTAACACGGGGCATAAACCAGCCTCGGATTCCGTCGTTGATGGCTATTATGAAAGCTTCGAAAAAGGAAATAGTAGAATGGAACCTCCAAGAATTAGGCTTTACACCGGAAAAACTAGACGCCTCCAACATGACCGTTGAGGTTCTCGACGTTTCCGCGCCAAAAGTGGAACGTAAAAAGATATTTGTCAAAGGTGAAACAGCCGCCGAAACCGCTGAAAAACTTGTTGAAGCATTGCTTCAAGAAGGCGTCGTGGGGAGGTGAAAACGTTGAGCGAATATGAGGGAGTTTGGGTTTTCTCCGAGAACCAGCCGCTGATGCTGGAACTGCTCGGAAAAGGAAGGGAAATAGCGGATAAACTGCAAACAGAGCTTACAGCCATAGTCTTAGGAAGCGGCGTCAAAGAAAAAGCCGAAGAAGCCGTAAACTACGGCGCAGACAAAGTCTACGTGGTTGACGACCCAAAGCTGGAAACGTTCCAAGCTGAAAGATACCTAAGCGCCTTGGCAAGCCTAACTTCCCAGTATAAGCCCGAAACATTCCTAATAGGCTCAACCAAAGACGGAAAAGCCCTAGCGGCAAGACTGGCAACACGTCTCAACACAGGATGCGTAACCGACTGCCTACAAATCGAAGTAACCTCGGAAAAAGGCTTAACAGCAAGGAAAATAGTCTACGGCGGAAACGCCATAGCAACCATAACGTGGCGAACCAAACCGCAGATAGCAACGGTTCCCCCACGCACATTTGAAAAGCCAGAATTCAAAGAGCGAAAGGGACAGATAATCCAAGTAGAGGCGGAACTTGAAGAGCCGCAAACCGAAAAAGTAGAAGTAAAACCCCTCGAAGTCTCGCAGGTTAAAATCGAAGAGGCAGACGTAATCGTTTCCTGCGGAAGAGGCTTCGAAAAAAAGGAAGACCTCGCCTTAGCAGAAGAACTAGCCAAAGTTCTAAACGCACAGGTAGGCTGCTCACGCCCCCTAGCTGAAGACCGAAAATGGTTCAGCGAATGGATAGGGCTGTCAGGACACAAGGTGAAACCGTCGCTTTACATAGCATGCGGAATCTCCGGAGTAATCCAACACGTCGCAGGCATAAGAGACTCAAAAATCATAGTAGCCATAAACACGGATGAAAACGCGCCCATAGTAGAAATGGCAGACTACATCATCGTAGGCGACATACACGAAATGATCCCAGCAATAACAGAAGCATTCAAAAAACACTTATCCGCGTAAAATCCTCCCTTTCCCCTTTCATATTATCTGTAAAGCATTCGGGAAAAGAAAAGAAGAAGAGGAGAATAGCTTACTTGTAGGCTATGTATTCTTTTCCGAGAAGTTCTCTGGCTATTACTACCCGCTGAATGTTCATTGCGCCTTCTGCGCCTATGCAGTAGGACATGACTCCGCGTAAGCCCATCTCTAAGGGGCATTCCTTCGTGTAGCCGAAGGCACCCATCCACAGCATTACATGCTTGAACACTTCAAAGGAAAACATAGGCGCCAAAAGCTTGCACGCAGAAATGTACTGCGCAACTTGCAGCGGCGAGAATTTTCCATGTTTATACCGCATGTCAGCCATCCAAGCTGTTCGATACACCAGCGAACGCAAAGCCTGCAGCATCGCCCAGTCGTCGGCTAGTTCGAACTGTATCCCCTCAAACTTGCCTATGGGACGCCCGAACGCTTTTCGCTGTTTAATATAGTCTATGCCTATTTCCAAGGCTCTTTGTGCGGCGCCTAGGCACGTGGCGCCTATCAGGATTCTCGCCAAGTCGAAGCCTTCCATGGTTAGGTAGAAGCCTTTTCCAACTTCGCCTAACACGTTTTCCTCCGGCACACGCACGTCACGCATGACGAATGCGCCTGTTGAAATAGCCATTCTTCCCATGTCTTCGAACCTTTTTGAAATTTCTACTCCTTCGGCGTTCATGGGCACGTAGAAGGCGGTCATTCCTTTATGCGGAGCTTCTGGAGGCGGTGGAGAAGTTCTAGCTACGACGAAGAAGCCTCCTCCCCATTTTTTAGCTTCTTCCGTGCCGCTTATGTAGACTTTTTCGCCGTTCAGCACCCATTCGTTTCCCTCTTTCCGCGCTGTCGTCTTAAACGAAGCCACGTCGGAACCGCTTCCGGACTCTGTGCTTGCAATACCGATGAAAGCTTCGCCCTTAACAGCTTTTTTAATAACTTCTTCTCGAACTTTAGGCGTGCAGTACCGGTCTACCACGTAGCCCCAAGAAGATTCAACTAGGAACAGCAC
>QMXC01000133.1 GCA_003661945.1 Candidatus Bathyarchaeota archaeon
CAAAAAGTATACGAAGACGCAGCACAAGGGAAAACGAAAAAAGCGAAGTTCCGCCTTCTAGCGGCTCTACGCCACATCAAATTCAGCTTTCTACGGAAATATGTTTGGCGCGTACTCCGCGAAGGAAGCTACGAAGCGCTCGGAGACCTTCAGCGGAAATCGATACTTTTATCATCAATGCACTTCATGGACCCCTACAACTTCGACCTTCAAAGAGTGGAAAACTGCGTCATCCACTACGCGGTGCCCGACGGAAGGATAATTCCCTTCTGCACCATGAACTCCATTCACAGACCTAAAATAGAGAAGCAGTTCAGCATGTCAATCAAGGAGTGGCAGAAAAGACATAAAGTTGAAGTTTCGGCTTACGCCTAGGCGACGGAAAACCTATAAACTTCGAAGCTAACATGAGGAGATGCGGATGGAACCAGTATGGGCGGCAAAAAACGTTTAACGCTCAAACAGATGGAAAAGCAAAGCCGGAAACAGGCTAGACAGAAAAGAAGCGGAGTAAGCGACGCTACGGCGCCTAGGGATAAGAAGGCACCCGGCATCATTCCGCCGGACATCAAAGACCCAAAAGTAATCGAAGAAGTGAAGAAGATTAAGGTGCTGACTCCTTACGCTGTGGCTTCACGCTTTAACATACGGCTAAGCACAGCTCGAGACTTCCTGAAACAGCTTGAAGAAAAAGGCGTAATCAAGTTTGTTTCAAGAAGTCGAAACGTGAGAATATACACGCCGGCAGATTAGAAGTAGAAATGCCTCCTCAAACCGAGTTTCCAGAAAGAATCTACACAGTCAAAGAATGGATGGAAGCGAGAAAAAGCATATCGGAAGGCTACAAACACCGTCTGCGCATCAAAGGAAGCAGAGAGTTTAAGGAAAAAACCCGTGAAGCCTTAAGGTTTATCAAAGCAACTGGCTATTACGATTTTCTACGCACTTATATTCGGCAGATAGTTGAAATAAACGGGCTAAGCCAACTTCGAGAATCAGAAGCCGCTGTTTGGTTAAACAGCTACTGCGTCAAAGATGCGGTAGACGCGGCTAGTTTCATAATACAGAAAGCGTGGCAGATGAAGGAGTATTTAGACGGAAAGCTCTACTACGACGGAAACGCGGAGCTTCGAGCCGTAGAGAAACGCGTCGAATTCCTAAACAAGCTTAAAAACAAAACTCGGGAAGAAAAAGTCAGGCAGCGATGCGAAGAACTCCTAAAACAGTGGAGCGAAAGCATCTACCTTTAGGCTCTTTCCACCCTAATTCTCGTTCCGCTCTTCACCTGTCGGAACAATTCAAGGTTTTCCGTGATTTTGCCAATTACGTTTACCGGGCTGTATGGCTGCGAGTCGCCGTAGAAAACGCATATGGCGCTTCCGAGAGGCCAGAAAGCGATTGTTCCTTTCTCCACTTTGGACTTTGCTTTTTCCTCGCCCATTTTGACTGGAACTTCGAAGTAGACTTCTTCCAGCCATAAGGCGGCTCTTCCCTCCACGGGTAGCTTCCGGACAATCATGTCAACGGTGCGGGGTGCGAGAAAACGGATGAACTCGCCTCTGGCTTCGCCTATGCCTTCCAACGTGAACTTAACCTTCAGCCGAGATATTTCCTTTTCCCCGTTCATAGTTTCCCCGCATTCTCCAAGAATTTCCTCAATATCTGCTCCAAATTCGGCGAAGTTAGCTCTTCAAGCTCGTATGTCACCCGCACAGCCGGCTTGTTTAAACGCAAAACTCTACGCAAATCTATCGGTGTTCCAATGACCACCACGTCGCATGGGACAGAATTAACAACCTTTTCCAGCTCTTCGATTTGTTCTTTTCCATAGCCAAGCGCTGGGAGAACGTTTTCCAAGTGGCTGTATTTCTTGAAAGCTTCAGCTATGGAGCCAACAGCGTAGGGGCGAGGGTCAACTATCTCCCGTGCGCCAAGCTTCCTAGAGGCTATTACTCCGGCTCCGTAAGGCATGTTACCGTGCGTTAACGTCGGGCCGTCCTCAACGACGAGGACACGTTTTTCTTTCACGAGTTCCGGGTTGTCCACGGTTATAGGCGACGCAGCCTCGATAACGGTTGCGTTAGGGTTCACCTCGCGAATGTTTCGTTTCACAGCTTCCAAGTTTTCCGGCGCGGCTGTTTTAACCTTGTTTATGACCACGACGTCAGCCATTCGAAGGTTTGTTTCTCCGGGGTGATAGCGAATTTCATGTCCGGGTCTATGCGGGTCAGCCACTACAATGTGTAGGTCTGGCTTGTAGAAGGGTATATCGTTGTTTCCACCGTCCCAAATGATGACGTCCGCCTCCTTCTCTGCTTCACGTAGAATCTTTTCATAGTCAACTCCCGCGTAGACGATTATCCCATTTCGAATGTGCGGCTCGTACTCCTCGCGCTCTTCAATGGTGCATTCATACTTGTCCAAATCGTCGAACGTGGCGAACCTCTGGCAGACCTGCTTCCTCAAGTCGCCGTAGGGCATTGGGTGCCTAATCACGACAACGCGGAGCCCCATGCCGCGTAGAATCTTAGCGACTCTACGCGAAGTCTGGCTTTTTCCACAACCGGTTCGCACTGCGCAAACAGCGATTACGGGAACCTCAGCTTTGAGCATAGTTGACTTCGGTCCCATAAGCCGGAAGTCAGCGCCGCTTGCTAGGGCAATAGAAGCTTTATGCATGACGTACTCGTGGGAAACGTCGCTGTAGGCGAAAACCACCTGGTCTACGTCGAACTTCCTAACCAGTTCGGGAAGCTCCTCTTCGGGATATATGGGTATGCCTTTCGGATATCTATCGCCGGCTAGCTCTGGCGGGTAGAGGCGTCCTTCTATTCCCGGAATCTGCGTCGCGGTGAAAGCCACGACTTCGTAGGCGTCGTTGTTTCTGAAATACACGTTGAAGTTGTGGAAATCCCTTCCCGCTGCGCCCATAATGATAACACGCGTTTTACGCATAGGCGAATCTTCCTTTTACAGCAAATGTGCCTCAGAACGCAAACTACTATTTTACGATTCTATATAAACCTTCACGTGGAGAACTAGGCTTTTACAACAACTGGAGGACGCATTCAGCTATGAAATCTGCCTGTTTTGGGGTTACTCCGGGATGAACTGGAAGAGAGAACACCTGCCTAGAAGCTTTCTCCGTCTCCACAAGCCTATGCCGCTTAAATCTCCGATAAAAAGGCATCAAATGTATCGGCGGATAATAGTAGACTCCTACGCCTATGCCTTTCTTTCTAAGCTTGTCAACCAACCCGTCCCTTTTCGAAGCTCTAGCGCCTCGAAGCCGAACAGTATAAAGATACCAGCTATGCTTGAATCCCTCCGGCTCTTCTGGAAGCACAAGCTTGGAAGCGCTTTTAAGCCTTTCAGACAGTATTTTGGCGTTTCTTCGACGTTTCTTCAAAAACTTCGGCAGCTTTTTAAGTTGAACAAGCCCTATCGCAGCTTCGATTTCCGGCATCCGATAGTTGTGTCCAAGCATAACCGAAGTATACTTCTTCTTTTCACCGTGGCTGCGTATGCAGCGAAGCTTTTCCGCTAATTCTTCATCCTTCGTGGTCACCATTCCACCCTCGCCCGTAGTCATGTTTTTGCTAGCATAAAAGCTCCAGCACGCAAGGTCTGCGTAGAAGCCCGGAGGCTTCCCATGATAAGCCGCGCCGTGCGCTTGCGCCGCGTCTTCAATCACTACAAGCCCGTGTTCATCAGCTATTTCCCGCACCAGCTTCATTTCCGCAGACAACCCATACATGTCCACCGGAACCACGGCTTTTGTCTTCCGCGTAACTGCTTTCCGAATTTTTTCCGGGTCTATACAGTAGGTGCAGGGATCTATGTCTACAAACACGGGTTTAGCTCCCGTTAGCAGCACGGTTTCAGCTGTAGCTGTAAAAGTGAAGCTGGGAAGAATAACTTCGTCTCCACGGCTTACACCAGCGGCTAAGAGCGCCATGTGAAGCGCCGCTGTGCCGCTGTTCACGGCGATACCGTGCTTAGCCTTCACGAAGCCGGCGAATTCTTCTTCAAACTTTTTAACCATAGGCCCAGTTCCTAGCCCAGTAGTTAGTATGCCGCTTTCCAGAACCTTCACAACTGCCTCTATTTCTTCGCGTCCAATTTGCGGAGCGTTCGTGGGAATCACG
>QMXC01000134.1 GCA_003661945.1 Candidatus Bathyarchaeota archaeon
AACATTTAGACAAGCACAGCCGAATCGTCGCAGAAGCCATAATGGAAACGCATAAGCATGTTAAATCCGTCTGGAAACAGACAACTCCGGTTTCCGGCAAATTCCGTTTGAGAGGCTTGGAACTGGTTACTGGTGAGGAGAAGACCGAAACCGTTTACAAGGAGTATGGCTGCGTCTTCAAGGTAGACATAAAAAAATGCTATTTCTCCCCAAGGCTTTCCTACGAAAGAATGCGTATAGCAAGACAAGTGGGTTCCGGCGAAACAGTTGTAAACATGTTCGCGGGAGTCGGCTGCTATTCCATTCTCATCGCCAAACACTCCGACGTGGAGAAAGTGTTCTCTATAGACGTGAACCCTGTAGCTGTTGAATATATGCGAGAGAACGTAAGGTTAAACCGCGTAGAGGACAAAGTGGTTCCGATTTTAGGCGACGCTAGACAAGTAATTGAAGAAAAACTTCGAGGTGTAGCTGACAGAGCTTTGATGCCTCTCCCGGAAAAAGCCTACGAATTTCTAGAAGACGCTTTAAAGGCGTTGAAAACCTCTGGCAAAAACTTCATTCATTATTACTGTTTCGAACACGCAACAAAAGATGAAAACCCTCTGAAAAAGGCGGAAGAGGGTGTTTCACGGAAACTTCGAAGCCTAGGCGTGAGTTTTGAAGTTGTGTTGGGGCGGGTTGTCCGGGAAACAGGTCCGAACTGGTATCAAGTAGTTTTAGACTTGAAGGTTGAGGGTTGATAAATTTAATAAGGATGCTACCTTTGTAGTTAGAATCGTCCGGAGGAGACGTTGATGAAAAGGAAATTGATGGAGATTCTCGCTTGCCCCATTGATAAGTATTATCCGTTAGAGCTTTACGTTTTTGAAGAAAAGGAAGAGATTGTTGAAGGAATAATCGTATGTCCGAAGTGTCTAAGGTGGTATCCTATAAAAGATGAAATTCCGGAGATGCTTCCCGACGAGCTTCGAAACAAAAAGGAAGACATGGAATTCTTAAAAAAGTGGAGAGAAAAAATTCCGGAAAAAATACTGACCGAAGGAAAACCTTTCAGCTTAAAGAACGAAAAATAGAGCTGTAGCCATAACGTTTCCATTATTCCCAAAATTCGCGAAACCGTTTTATTCAGTTCACGAAATATAAGTTTACCCCCTCAAAGGCTGAGCATAGTTTAACCCGGAGGAGGGAAACCGTTAATGAAGGCGCTTATATTAGCTGGAGGATTCGGAACCAGGCTTAGACCGTTGAGCTGCACTCGACCGAAGTTTCTTTTCCCAGTCGCCAACAAGCCGCTTATAGATTGGACCTTGGAAAACCTTTCTAAAAGCGGAGTGGAAGAAGTTGTTTTAGCGGTTAACTATAAGGCTGAAGAATTAGCAGCGTATTGCGGCGAGTCCAGATTCGGAATGAAAATTCTCTATTCAAAAGATGAGGAACTTTCTTTGGGGCAAACGCGGAGACGATATAAAGCGTTAGGAACCGGGGGTCCGGTAAAGCTTGCTGAGAAGCTTCTCGGAGACGATGATTTTCTCGTTTTGAACGGAGACATATTGACGAACTTAAACTACGCAGAGCTCATGCATGAACACAAATCCAAAGGAGGCGTTGCGACTATAGCGCTCTATAGCGTTGAAGACCCGTCGAGATACGGCGTTGCAGAACTCGCCTCTGATGGGAGCATGCGAATAACGCGGTTTGTGGAAAAGCCGGCTAAAGGACAAGTAGCAAGCAACCTCGTGAACGCTGGCGTGTATGCGTTAAGCCCGAAAATATTCGATTACATTCCAGAAGCAAAGCATTGCTCTATGGAACGCGAAGTTTTCCCTCGGCTTGTTGCTGAAAACATGCTTTTCGGATACGGCTTCAACGGATTATGGATTGACATAGGGAAAAAAGAGGACTATTTGAAGGCGAACATGATGGTTTTAGATTCTCTGCAGAGACAGAAACGTCTAGAAAGCCCGGTGTTAATGGGCGAAAACGTAGTAGTCGAGGAAGGAGCCGAGGTTGGCCCTTACGTTGTTCTAGGCGACAACGTGCATGTTGGGAAAAATGCTTCGGTAAAGCGTTCGGTTGTTTTTCCAGGCGTAGCTATTTCCGACTCGTCCGTTGTTGAAGGCGCAGTTATCGGTGAAGATGTCTCGCTAGGCAAAGCTGTCAGAATAGGGAAAAACTGTATTATCGGAGACGGCGCAATAATAAAGGACGGCGTAACATTGGCTAGGGACGTGTCCGTCTGTCCCTTTAAGGAAGTTTCTGAAAGCGTGTTTAAGGCTAAATGCCTCATGTAGCCCTTTATGAAGGAAGATGAAAGGAAGATGAAGGAAAAACGTCTATTCGGAACAAACGGGATTCGAGGGGTCGTAAACCGTGAGTTAACCCCGGAGTTTGCGTTAAACATTGCGCAGGCGATTGGAACCTTCTTTAACAGAGGAAAGGTTCTGGTTGGATACGATGGGAGAACGAGCAGCCCTATGCTGGCGAAAGCAGTGACAGCCGGTTTGACTTCCACCGGCTGCCAAGTTTGGCACGGCGGGATGGCTCCCACGCCAGCGATACAATATGCTGTGAAGCATCTGCGGATGGATGGGGGAGTCATGATAACTGCGTCGCACAATCCGCCGCAGTACAACGGAATAAAAGTGATGGCGAAGGACGGTGTTGAACTTCCAAGGGAAAAGGAGGTTAAAATCGAGAAAATCTTCTTCAACCGCAAGTTCGCATTGGCGGAGTGGAACAGTCTAGGGGGAATTTATGAAGCATCGGGCGTCATCGAAGCCTACATCGAAGCTGTGAAGAAACATGTGGACACGGCGGCAATACGGGAAAAACGTTTCAAGGTCGTTGTGGACGCTGGGAATGGTGTTGGAAGCCTCACGTTGCCGCGGCTGTTGAGAGAAATAGGATGCCGAGTTTTAACGTTGAACGCGAATGTTGATGGAACGTTTCCGGGAAGGCTTCCCGAGCCACGTCCGGAAAACCTAGGTGAACTCGCGTCCGTGGTGAAATCGGTGGGGGCAGATTTAGGCGTAGCCACAGACGGGGACGCTGACAGAGCCATATTCGTCGACGATCGAGGAGAGATTCATTGGGGAGACCGAAGTTTTGCGCTCATCGAGAGATATTTCTTGATGGAACACCCGAAGGAAACCATAGTTACTCCCGTAAGTTCTTCGCAGCTGATTAAGGATGTTGCCGACGAATTCGATGGGAAGGTTGTATGGACCAAGGTTGGAAGCATAACCGTTGCACGCACCATGATTAAGGTGAAAGCAAAGCTTGGGGGAGAAGAGAACGGCGGAGTTTTCTATGCGCCGCACCAGCCCGTTCGAGACAGCGCCATGACGACAGCCCTAATCCTAGACATTATGGCGAAAACCGGTGGAAAACTTTCAGAGCTTCTGGAGAAACTTCCGAAATATTACATAGAAAAAGGCAAAGTTCCATGCCCCCACGAGCTCAAAGAAAAAGTTCTCAGAGAGCTTGTTGGAAAACTGAAAAACATGAAGATAGACACAATTGACGGCGTGAAGATATGGTTCGAAGACAAAAGCTCCATACTGATAAGACCCAGCGGCACCGAACCCCTATATAGGCTCTACGCCGAAGCGAGAACGAGACGCAAAGCATTCACGCTGATAGAAAAGTATGAGGAAATTGTTAAGAGCATCCTTGACAAGCTAAAGTAGCCGTTCAGAGGTTAGAGTTCGCAATGTCCACGTCTGTATCCGCATACTCTTTCGTGAAGCTTGGAAAAGAAAAGTTAGACACGGCGAACGAGCGGTCACGGTTAACCATGTGCGTCGTTGGATGCGGACGAAAGGGGCTGACTCACGCGTGTCTTTTCGCCGACGCTGGATTCAAGGTCATAGCGGCTGACAAAAGCCCTAAAACCGTAAGTATGATAAAATCTTCTAGAAGAATCTTCTATAACAAAAAGCTCAACGAAACCTTGAAAAAACACGTGAAGGAAAAGCGGATAAACATTACAACCGACGTGAAAAAGGCTGCAGCTGAAAGCGACGTAATAGCGATTTTTGCTCCAGTAGAGGTTGATGAGAAGGGACGGATTGACTATTCTTGTCTGGAAAAGA
>QMXC01000135.1 GCA_003661945.1 Candidatus Bathyarchaeota archaeon
AGAGCTAGGAGGTTACCGAAAAGGCGGATACAAAAGGCACATGCGGACGAAGCTTTTCAGAGAAGGAATTAGACGTCTTCTAGAAATTGCACGTCAAAAGAGAACGTGCATAATGTGCATGGAGACAAACCCGAAATACTGCCACCGCCGCCACATCTCCGCCTACTTGGAAAGACGAGGCGTCGAAGTGATTCACATACTGAAAAAGGGACAAACAAGTCTTTCCCAAATTTTAAAAGCATCCAAACCGAACACATAGCGGTTTGGAAAGGAGGTAAACTCGACAATGCACATTAAGGAGTTCCAAGGGATGATGAGGAAAATCTATTTTCACAGAGACTCTAAACGAGGAATGAAGGGCACGTATAGCTGGCTTGTCGACGAGGTTCAAGAGCTGGGCGAAGCCCTAGAACAAGGTGATAAAAAAGCTGTAAGCGAAGAGTTCGCAGATGTAATTGCTTGGCTGGCTTCTCTTGCCAACGTCGTGGGAATTGACTTGGAAAAGGCTGCTTTAACCAAGTATGCAGGAAAATGTCCAAAATGCGGAAAACCCAGATGCGAATGCACGTTTTAATTTGCTAAACGTTTCTGTCCAAGCCCGGTCAGTTCCCAAACAAACCTTTTGCTGCCTTTTCGCCGCACTATTTCTTCCGCCTCTAACAATCGCAGATGATGCATCACCACGTTGTATGTGAGACCAGTCTTCTTCGCTATAGAAGAAGCTGTTCCAGAAGACTTTTCAAGCGTTTGAAGGATTTTAGTTCGACTCCTAAGCCCTTTACGGGTGTTCCGTATCGCCGTGAGAAACGCGTTAGGGTGATATTCAGCTTTTAGCATAAAGTTCTCCTATACCAGAATAAGGACGGTAGATTTAGAAAGAATTTTCGTCTAGGCAAAGTCCACGAGGCTTACTTGCCTCGGCTTTTTCCCCTCGAACAAGGAATTAATCTCTTCGCGAACAAGCATAATCCGCTGGGCATAATATTCGCCTAACCCGTATTTTTTGATAAGATGTTCAGCTGCGTCTAGATATTTCTCTATACCACCGCGGTAAACCGTCAAAGTTAAAGGTCCGCCGCAAACAGGGCATTTCCCACGTAGTGGAACACGTCTAAAACGTTTGTTGCATGATTTGCATCGGAAGGCTTGGGTTGAAAAGGCTCGCAGGTTTCCGGAAATGTCGCGCATAAAATGCGTCGTCAATACTTTGGATGCAACTTCATGGACGTCCACAGCGCGGATTTTTTCAGCTAGCTCGAGTTGGCTGTTCAGCTTCTCAAGCATTGTTGTTAATCGTTTATACATGGTTTGTCGAACACCAGAGTTAACGTTTGAAACCGGAGTGGTGTAGTGGAAGCCCTCCCATTGAGCCTCCGTGCCTAGCCTATGTTCGATAATGTCAATTATGTGGCTTACATCTTTGGACCGTGCATTTTCCCATGTTTTTCGGTAGAAATCTAGAGGATAAAATGCTGCGACGTCCACATCGTGTGCTTGCCGCTGAACTTCTTTCGGGTTAACCACCGGAATCAAGAGCAGAGGAGCATCCATGATTCCGCCTATCTGCGCCGGCAGATATTCACGTGAAAAGTTTAGGAAAGTGTCCAACGCGAGCATTAAGCTGTCTTCGTCGCCGTCGCAGTCTCTCCGCTTTGCAGAATGCCAAACCGGATGCGCATAACATACATTTAAATCTGTGAAGCCAACGATTCTGCCGAGAATTCCCACGGAGGTGTGAGGAGCCAAACCAACAACAAGGTGCCCAATCAAATCTTCTTCAGACGACACGTTATAGAAGCTGGAAAGACCGTAGACTTTGGTTAGCAGCTCGTCGAGGAAGCCGGCTACACGAACGAAGTATTCGGCGCATTTCCGCGGGATGACGACGTCTTGAATTTTCAGTTCGCACACTTGATCTGGATTCTTCAAAGGCTCGCCTTCTACATCGTGGGAGTATCCGAGCTGTCGAAGCTTGCCGACGGAAACTCCTATTTCTCGAGGCGTAAAATGCGTTAACGGCGCATTGGTAGCGTCAAACCTTACGGTTCCATCCTTAAACACGAATAGTCCATACTTCGCTCTCAGAACCCCTTTTTCCAAAATTTCCGGAACCCGAGTTTTGTTCATCAGTTTTTTGACGCCTTTAACTATCTTCGGAGGGGAAACACGAAGTTTTTTGCATGCCTCACCGATAAGCACTCTGAAGTTTACTGGTTGACGGGTATACCCAACAGTTGGGATTTTACATGAAGGACAAACATCCTCATTTACAGTTTTGCCGCATTGAGGACAAACCTTTTCGAGAATCGTTTCTTCACCGCATCTGGGACATTTCACGCGGTGCGTGTAAGTCCTGCAAGCAGGACATTTACGTTTCACAAGCTCCACGAATACGGGTTCGCCTTTTGAAGCAGCTACAACAAGATTGCGTTGAGCGCCACCAGCCATCCCCACCGGAAAAAGCACATGCACGGGAGGCTTCATAGCACGTTTCTTAGCTTTCTCCGGACGCCCCATCCGCGCCCCAACAACGGTAGGCGCTTTTACCCGCACTTCAACCCCACAGACCTTACGAATAAACTCTAGAACCGAACCGTTAAAGCTGGAGTTCAGCTCGGAAAGCGGTTCTGAGACGTGCCGCCCCAGACAGAAAGCAAACACATGCGCATCATCACCGCTTATAACAATTTTGTCACCCACAATCTTGTGAGGAACGCAAATCCGTTCAAGCATTTCCTTGACTTCAGCGTTGAAAACACCCGAAACCCTGCGAACTGTTTCTCCGTCTTCTTCGGTTTCAACTTCGGAGTCCAGCATCCACCGTCTGAGCGTGAGGAACTCTTTGATCGAGTCTAGGTTTTCCCAGAAAAACGTGTACGCGGGGTGAAGGGGAATGTTAAGAGTTAAGGACAAGGCTAAGGCTTCTTTCGCAGTTGGTTTGCAAGAGAAAGGCTTCTCCACCAAACGTTTTATTCGTTCCAGCGAAATTTTGGTTGTTTCGGCGACTGCGGCGTAATCGCCTTTGAACTTTGTGGAAACCGTTTCTTTGAGTTCTTGGCTCCACCACTCCTCAACGTATCCCGAGGGCGATAAAGGCTTACTGCTGTAGAGGAAGTCGCCGAAACTTATCAGAAGGTCGCCTAGGAAAAGAATTTTCTCGATTCTCTCGTTTATTTCACGTGCGTTTTCGCTGGAGACTCGAACTACGTCGCCGTTTTTAAGCCTAACGACGGGAGGCTCAATGGAGTCTACGGGGAGAACTACTCCGCCTTTTCCGGGAAGCCCCAGACGAAGCTGCGTCCCCGCGGCTATAAAGCCCTGCAGCACTGTCATAGTTGCCGGGTGAACGCCTACGGCGGCTAGCCCCGTGTTTCTTGCTCTTCCGTAGCGAAGCCTAAAGCCACCTATCTTGTTTGGAAACGAAAAAATGGGTCTTCCAGCGATTACCTCTTCCATAAACCCCGCTGACTTCTTCTTTTTTGATTCTCGAACCTGCTTAAGCCAGTCCCACCCTTGAATTCCAAGCTTTTCTACTATTGTCCAAACTTTGGACGCTCGCCCAACTATTCCGTCGTTTACTACGCGTAGGGCTCCGCCGCGTATACGGTTGGTTTCGATACGCGGCAAGTTGCGGAAAGAGGAAACTTCAACTGGGTCGGATTCTGTTCCGGTTACTTCAACCGGCAAGTACTCCAGCGCCCTTCGAAGTTCCTCGTCCGAAACATGATACTGAAAACGCGTTACGGCACGCTCATACAGCCGAACTTCCTCGATGAAACGAAGAATCTCCTCTCTCGTCGGCTTGTATCGGTCTAGCCCCAGCAGCCGGCGGACAAAATCGCCGATAACCAGCGTTAAAGCTTGGTCTGTGCCACCGGCGGAACGTATGGGGCCGGCGAAGTATATTGCCAAGTATCGGCTTCTATCAGCGTTGGTTTTAATGGCTACCTTAACCACGCCTTGAAGAGGAGCAGCGGTCAAACCTTCCGTGAGAATTGCCAAAGCGGTTCTAACAGCTTGCTCAGCCGCCTTAACGGGTTCCTTGTGCCCAAATTTTCCATAGACTATTTCCTCAGCTATCTTGAAAGCCAT
>QMXC01000136.1 GCA_003661945.1 Candidatus Bathyarchaeota archaeon
CGGCGATTCCGGTTGGACCGCGCCCTGAAGTGAGCTTAAGTTCCCGTGCGGTGTTCAAGATTTTATGCGCGATTTCCTCAACCTTTCCTTGCATGGTAAGCTGATTAGAGAACTTAGTTATGTACTGGCTGGGCTTCAAGGGCGGAGTGAAACAGTCAAGCTCTTTCACGAGGAAACGGTAGCTGCGTCCAACCTCCTTCTTGTTCACGTTAGACGCCATTGCTATCTCATCCAAAGTCCTAGCTAAACCGCACTGTCTACAGGCTAAATAAATAGCAGCAGCGGTTACCCCTTGAATTGACCTTCCACGAATGAGCTTTTCCTTTACCGCCTTACGGTATATCACAGAGGCGGTTTCAACGATGTTTTTCGGTAGGTTCAACACGTTCGCTATTTTTGTTATTTCGGATAACGCGAAAGCTAGGTTTCTCTCGGTAGCGTCAGAAACCCTTATCCTACGCTGCCATTTCCTGAGCCTGTACACTTGTGCTTTCTGTCCTGGCGAGAGCTTCCGCCCGTAAATGTCCCGGTCGTGCCAGTCAATCATGGTAGATAAGCCCTTATCGTGAATACTATACGTCATCGGGGCTCCTACCCGTGCACGTTTAGCCCTTTGCTCGTCATCGAAAGCCCGCCATTCCGGTCCTCTATCCGTTAATCTCGTGGCTACAACGACGCCGCAGTCCATGCAGACGATTTCTGCGTTTTCATAATCGCGCATAAGCCTTGTGCTTCCACATTCGGGACAGCGCTGAACTTTAGAAGAAGCCACAACTGGCGCGGGAAACGTCTCGGTAGTGCTCTTCCTTTTCTCCTTTTCGGGTTTACTCATCTAATCATCTTCCTTTCTTCCTTTTCGAGGGGGTAGCATAGAGAATTTTCCCGACAAGGGTTTCGGCTTCACCGTTTTTCGGCTTCACAGCCACGTAAGGAGAAGAAACCGGTCCGACAACATCGAATACTATTCCCACGGTGCGAAGGTTTTCATCTAAAACTTTATCGCCGAGCCTCGGAACGTTTTCCGCCTTGACAATTATGTTCCCATTCGGACTTATATGAATGACTCGGCCTATCCTCTGCAAATTTTCGGTTCCCCTCGTAAAAGACAGAAATTTCAAAGAACCCGGGTTTATTTAAACCTTTCTGAAAGCGTTAAGCCGTCTTTCAACTTTTCAAGGATGTCAGGAGTCGAAACCTTCATAAGGAAGGAACATGGATAAGACTGTGCATTTGAGGGTGAAGGCTTATGTCTAAGCCGTTTTACGTAAAATTCGAAGTTCCGAAAGAAGTAGCAGATGCAGCCTATGAAGCCCTACAAATCGCCACAAAAACCGGGGCGGTGAAGAAGGGAACAAATGAGACCACTAAGGCTGTTGAAAGAGCCCAAGCCAAACTCGTTGTCATAGCTGAAGACGTCGACCCGCCGGAAATAGTTGCACATCTGCCTCTTCTCTGCGAGGAAAGAAAAATCCCATACACGTTCGTGCCAAGCAAAGAAAAACTAGGAAACGCCGTAGGCATAGATGTTCCAGCGGCTTCCGCATGCATAATCAACGAAGGCGAAGCCACCAGCTTAGTAAAAGAAATAATCACACGAGTCGAACAGCTTAAAAGAGGCTCAGCTGAATGAGCAAAAAAGAGAAAACCGAAGTAAGTCAAGAATTAACCCCCGCGGAAGTAATACAAATCCTAGGTAGAACCGGCGTAACCGGCGAAATCACCCAAGTAAGGGTACGCATACTCGAAGGAAAAGACAAGGGACGCATAATAACACGAAACGTGAAAGGACCCGTGAGGCTACAGGACATACTAATGCTGAGAGAAACGGAAAGAGAAGCAAAGAAAATAAGATAGACGCGCATTAATGAACAAGAAAAGGAGGAACAAACCGGTGCCAAAACCAAGAAAATGCAGTTTCTGCGGCAAAGAATTTCCACCGGGCACCGGAATAATGTACGTGAAAAATGACGGCTCACTACTCTGGTTCTGCTCAAGTAAATGCCGGAAAAGCTCCCTAATGCTCAGAAGAGACTCTCGAAAACTGAAATGGACAGAATACTTCGGAAAAGAAGAGCGGGGTAAAGCTTGAAGCCGCAAAACTATCAAAGAACGCTGGCTTTTCTGAAGCCCGACGCCGTAGTCCGAGGACTAATGGGAGAAATAATCACCCGAATAGAACGAAAAGCATTGTTGATAACCGCCTTAAAACTTGTTCAGCTTACACGGGAACAAGCGGAAAGACTGTATGAAGTGCACAGAAACAAGCCCTTCTTCGAAAAACTTGTCCAACACGTAACATCTGGCCCCATCCTAGCCATGGTAATTGAAGGACCAAACGCCGTTCAAACCGTGAGAAACCTCGCTGGGAAAACAAACCCGTTTGAGGCTGCTCCGGGAACAATACGCGGCGACTACGCATTGGATATAACCAAAAACATAATCCACGCGTCAGACACTCCGGAAAACGCTGAAAGAGAAATAAGCATACTTTTCCAACCCGAAGAAATAGTCGAATACGCCAAACCAACCGAACAAAAATTCAGCTTCTCAAACAACGCCTAAAAGGAAACTTCTAGAACTAACTTCCGTAATTTATAAAGCACACCCATTCCTAGAGTAACGAGAGAGGAGAAAACATGAGAAACAAACTAATCCTATCCATAATAATCTCGTTACTAATGGCGCTCAGCATACTACAAATCCAACCGGCAACATGCCAACCAACGCAAATGTCAGTACTAAACCCGGAAACCGGAGACAACAATTTCATATTCAACACCACGCAAGTCTCAGTGGGTTACCGATTCAACGCTACTGTCTGGCTTTATGAAGTAACAGACCTTTTCACTTATCAGGTACATTTAGAGGTCAACGACACCTTGTTAAATATAACTCGCGCGTGGATTCCAGATGACAAGTACTGGATATTCTACGGAAGACTGTCGCTTCCTGTACAACCAGTGTTTCGTGATTACGACCATGATGGTTCCCGCGAAGCAGTAGAACTCGGTAGCACCTTGTTAGGCATTCCAGGCGAAGACGGTGAGGGCTCGCTTGCAATAATAGAATTCGAGATCTTGTACGCTCCTTCTCCTGGTGAAACTTGCTCCTGCGCTCTAAACATCGACGACCCAGAGACTTTCATACAGAACAGCGACTTAGACGACATGGACTTTACACCCGTGAACGGCTATTACGAGATATCGACCGCCGTTACACCTGAGCCCCCTCACGCGGAATTTGATTATTCGCCAAAGTTTCCGCTGGTCGGTGAAACTGTTACTTTTGACGCCTCTGCCTCGACGCCCAACGGTGGAACCATCATCCTTTACCGCTGGAACTTCCGCGACGGCACACCCGTAGTAGATGAAACCGACCCGATTACCAACCACGTGTTTACTTCTATTGGAGACTTCAACGTTACATTGACCGTTTTCGACGATGAAGGATTTAACGACACGGCTTGGCACATAGTCACAGTTGTTCCTTCGGAAAAGCCCATGTTATCAGTTGAACCAGCCTTCTCTTCGGTCAAAGTAGGTGACATTTTCCAAGTTAATGTCACGCTCAAAAACGTGAGCGAAGAGCTGAAATTGGTAGGCGTCCAGTTCAAACTACAATACAACAAGACTTTCATCGAAGCCCTAGAAGTTGTCGAGGGACCATTCATGAATAGGTCAGAATGGGCACCTAATGGAACCATCTTCACAAGCTTCATAGAAGAAGACCCGATGTATGGTTCAGTAGTAACAGTTGGCATTCTGATAATGCCCAATGAAACCGGATACTGGAACCCGCCCTTCCCAAGCGGAGGCGGAACCATTGCCACAATAACCTTTAACGCCAGCGGAAGCGTGGAAGGAGCTTCCATGCTTATTCTGAGATGGACAGGCTTGTTCGATGTTGATATGAATGAGATTCCTCACGACGTCTTCCACGGACAAGTTGAACTCCTGTTGAAAGTCCGAGACATAGCCGTGATTCTTGTTGAGCCTTCATTGACAGAAATCTATGAGACCTGGTCTACCAACATA
>QMXC01000137.1 GCA_003661945.1 Candidatus Bathyarchaeota archaeon
AAAATTTAATCGAGAAATACCCTAGGGTAGAGTTCAAATCCTTTAGGGAACAACTAAGCGAATTGTCAGTTTCGCTCAGCATCATGCTTTCCAGCCATTTCTTCAAAGAAAACAGCATTCTCTTCCCTACGGCGTTGAAGGTCATAAGTCCAGACGAATGGAATGAAATCAGAAGAGACTTCGACGAAGTTGGATATTGCTGCTTTACTCCGAGCCACTTAAAAACACGGAAAATACGGAAAATAGCCCCACAAGAAGAGAAACCAACAGGCAAAGAGGAAGCTGGAACCCTCGTGTTCGAAACAGGTTTGCTTTCAAAAGAAGAAATCGAAGCAGTCCTAGACACCCTTCCGGTAGACATTTCCTTCGTGGATAAAAACGACGAGGTGAAATATTTCAACAAGGCTGAAGAACGAATTTTCGTGCGCACAAAGGCTGTTATCGGCAGAAAAGTGCAACAGTGCCACCCGCAGAAAAGCGTTCATATTGTGAACAGAATTCTCGAAGCCTTCAAGAAAGGTGAAAAAGACAAGGCTGAATTCTGGATTAACCTAAAGGGACGCTTGGTTCACATACGGTACTTTGCGGTTCGCGACAAAAAAGGACAGTACCTCGGGACTCTAGAGGTAACTCAAGACATAACTGATATAAAGAAGATTGAAGGTGAAAAGAGACTGCTAGATTGGGCAACATAGAGCTACGGGAACGGACAAGTTTTGGTTGGGCATCCGCCCGCATATTCGGGCTCAGCGGAAACGAACTTCTTTTCCTTTGTTTTTATTTCGCCTACGTATAGGACTTGTTCCGGTTTGCTTCCGTAGCGGAATACGGTTACGCCTTTGCATTTCAGTTTCCAAGCCAGCTCGAAGACGCTTCTAACGTCTTCAACCGTCGCTTCGTGAGGTAGGTTAACCGTTTTTGAAACTGCGTTGTCCGTGTATTTCTGGAAAGCCGCCTGCATCTTTACGTGCCATTTGGGCGAAATATCCAGTGCGGTGACGAAAACTTTTTTGACGTCTTCGGGGACCTTTTCGATGTTTTGCACTGAACCGGTTTTAGCTATTTTTTCGAGGATTTCGGCGCTGTAGAAGCCTCTTTCTTTTGCTGTTGCTTCGAAGAGCGGGTTTATTTCGAAAAGCCGGGTTCCGCCTAAAACTTTTCTTATGAAAGACACGGCGAACAAAGGTTCGATTCCCGAGGAACATCCGGCGATTATGCTTATGCTTCCGGTAGGCGCTATCGTCGTGACCGTAGCGTTTCTCATAGCTTCGTAACGGTCTTTCCACACGCTCTTGTCGAAGTTTGGGAAGGAACCTCTCTCCTCGCCGAGCTCAACGGATTTCTTTCTCGCCTCTTCGGTTACGAACTTCATCAGTTTCTCCGCAAGCCTTAATGCCTCGTCAGAGTTGTATGGAATTCCAAGTTTTATGAGCATGTCCGCGAAGCCCATAACGCCTAAACCTATTTTCCTATTAGCCTTCGTCATACGCTCAATCTTTCTTAATGGAAACTTATTCGCGTCTATGACGTTATCAAGGAAATGCACCGCGTTCCGCACGGTTTCCCTAAGCTTGTCCCAGTTAACCTTTCCATCTTCAACCATTCGGGAAAGGTTCACCGAGCCTAAGTTGCATGATTCATAGGGAAGCAGCGGCTGCTCGCCGCATGGATTAGTAGACTCTATTCTCCCAACTTCTGGGGTTGGGTTGTGACGGTTTATCTCATCGATGAACACGACTCCGGGGTCTCCGCTCTTCCAAGCCGACTCGGCGATGAGATTCCAGATTTCAGCTGCTTTGAGCTTTTTCGTTCTCTCCTTGTTTCTCGGGTTGACTAGCCAGTATTCGCCGTTTTCTTTCACCGTGTCCATGAATTCGTCGGTGACCGCGACGGAGATGTTGAAGTTTGAGAGAACTCCGGGCTTCTGCTTCGCTGTTATGAACTCAACTATGTCCGGATGGTCCACGCGGAGGATTCCCATCATGGCGCCCCGCCTTTTACCTCCGGCTTTAATAACGTCCGTGGCTACGTCGAACACGCGCATGAAGCTGACCGGTCCGGATGCTACCCCGTGGGTTGACCGGACTATGTCACCTTTCGGTCTAAGCTTTGAAAAGTCGAAGCCTACTCCTCCGCCGCTCTTCTCGATTAGAGCCATGTTTGTGACAGCTGTGAAAATGCTTTTCAACGAGTCTTCAACCGGGAGAACGAAGCACGCGGAGAGCTGTCCCAGCCTTGTTCCAGCGTTGAACAAGGTCGGCGAGTTTGGGAGAAACTCAAGCTTCGCCATCATCTTGTAAAACGTTTCTTCAGCCTTCTTTGGGTTTCCGCCGTATTTCTTGTCAATCCGGGCTATGGCTTTGGCAACTCTCATGAACATTTCCGCCGGCGTTTCCACGATTTTTCCTTTCTCATCCCTTAGGAGATACCGTTTCCGTAGGACTTCAAGGGCGTTAACCGTTAGTTTCGGCTCTTCTATTCCGAGCTTCGCTCTTAAACGCCTTAGCTCGCTCTTTTTCTCTCTATAAGCCCTGTATTCCCTAGCAACCTTCTTGTAGCCTCTTTTTTCTAAAACTTCCAGAACCGTGTCTTGAGCGTCTTCAACCGAGGGAATCCTTTTCCTAAACCTTTTTTCTAAAAGCCTAACTACCTCGCGGGTTAGGCTTTCGGCTTTTTCGCCGTTTTCAAGCTCAACAGCGATGAAGGCTCTGTGAATAGCGTCTCGTATTCGGCTAGCGTCAAAAGCAACAATTCGCCCATCCCGTTTCCTTATTTTTTCAATAGGCATGGCTTTTCAATTCTAAGTATTCTGGGAATAAAAAATATAAGGCATGCTCAAATGCTTTGTTCGCCTCGTTTTAGGGCTTTTTCCACTTCTTCACGTATTATGTAGCCTCCGATGTGAAGGATAGGCTCTCCCACTTCGGGGTCTACGTTCATGGTCGCCGTACACGGATAGGTGTGATGTGCCTTAGCTACCGCGTCGTAGAGAATTTCCCTTTTTGTTTCGACGCCTATCAGCTTTCTCGCTACATACCATGTGGAGCCGCATGGAGCGCTTCGCCTAACGACCGTGGACGCTATTACTTCAGTTTTTCCTCTCCTAATGGTCGAAATTTCCAGTAAGGGTCTCCCTATCTTCAGCTCGTCTACAAGCCTCGAAATTACCGGTCTGTCTCGGAGAGGCTCCAGCGAACAGAAAGGTTTCGGAAAAGCCGTCTCCAAACCCAGTTCGCCGCACTCCTCTTCTATCTGCTTTCTTAAACCCGAAGGAACTTCAACGAAGTCTTCTATGGGCACGATTAACCCTTGCATGCCCATTTTCTCGATGTATTCGGGAAGCCCTAGAAGCAGGTCTTTGTGCAGTCCTGAAGCGATGCATAAGTGTGCCTTCGGAAGTTTTCGCGGCATGTATTTTTCCGGGTTGTCTATGAAGGCTGGAAGCTCCGAAGGGCTCGGCAGTTCTATGGCTGCTAGAATGTTGCGAACGTAGCTGTATACGCCGTACTTGCAGAAATCGCAGTAAAGCCCGCATGACTTGCAGAAGCTTGGGTCATTTATCAAGTTTCTTATAACCCGTTCGCCGTATTCTCCGCTGTAGATGAAAACCAAGGTTAACGTTTCGTCGCTGAGAGGGTTCAAACCTGACACTCAATTTTGCTGTTTGTTACCTTGTTATTTCGTATTCAAACTCTGTGAGTTTTTCGGGTTTTTTCGTTTTCACTACGTAGGTGTCCTCGAACTTTATTGTTCCTATGTTTGGAATGGTTAGCGGCGCGTGTATAAACGCTAGCACCATGTTTTCCACGGCTTCGTATTGACGGTGAGGCGCCACTATGGTTGTTATCGGGTCTTCCTCTGTTAGAAGCCCTACTCCATGCGTGAATCCTGTTACATAATAGTTGCCGTAACCGCGGTTTTCTAAGAGCTTCCTTATCAGCGTCTCGATTTCAATAAGTTTTGTTCTAGGTTTGAGGTTTTCCTCTGCTGTTA
>QMXC01000138.1 GCA_003661945.1 Candidatus Bathyarchaeota archaeon
GATGTCTGAGCTTGTAGCGCCTAGGTGAACGTAGGCTCCGCTGGAGCCGCATGCTTCTGCTAAGGCTTTAACCATAGCCATAACGTCGTGCTTTATTTCCCTTTCAATGGCTTTAACCCGTTCCAGCCTAACCTTTTCAACTGAAGCCGTAGCTGCAATCTTCTCCGCATCGGCTCTTGGTATGTTGCCGACTTCAGCGTGAGCTAAAGCGAGAGCCGCCTCCACATCGAGCATGCGTTGAAGTCTGCTTTCTTCTTCAAACACGGCTCGCATTTCAGCTGTGCCATAACGTCCAGAATCAATCGGGAGAATAGGCAAACCCGGTGTTTCCTCCATACGTTCAATCATTACCGCTAAACCCTTTTACTAGTTTCACCCATAAAACCCTTTATTATTCACACGGCGCAAACATAGCCTTGAAGGAGAAAACGTATGGGCGCTGTCGCAGCGGTAGTCCGTAAAGACAACCGTGACGCAACAAAAACGGTTTTCCACATGCTTCGAGAACTCCAGCACAGAGGCAGAGACGCCCACGGAATAGCCTCCTACAACCAAGTTTTCCACGCAAAAAACTTTCGAAAACTCGAAGCCGTCAAACTAGACGCGCCAGCCGCTGTAGGCTACAATCTCTCCAAAATTTTCCCACAAGACAAAAAACAGCCCCAGCTGACCGAAGGCTTCGCCTTAACGTTTGATGGAAGAATATATCCTTTCCAAGGAAAAGCTGAAATCGCAATAGCCAAAGAACTATTGCAGAGCAATCCTAAACAAGCGCGGCGCTTAATCTTAGAACTCGACGGCGACTTCGTTTTCATCATAGCTACAGAAACCGAAATCGTAGCTGGAAGGTCCGCCGTAGGAGTATGCCCCCTCTATTATGGAGAAAACCACCAACTAGCCGCTGTAGCATCAGAAAAGAAAGCGTTGTGGCGCATAGGCTTAAAAAACCCGTATTCCTTTCCCCCCGGAAGGCTAGCAGTCCTAAACGCTGAAGGCTTCCATTTTAGAAAAGTCAAAACCTTAAGCCGTCCAACAATCCGGGAAACCCGCATGGAACAAGCCGTGGAACATACCTCGCGTTTGCTGATGGAAAGCGTAAAGAAGAGGCTTAGAGACGTAAAATCAGCCGCCGTAGCCTTCTCAGGCGGCGTAGACAGCAGCCTTCTAGCATTCTTAGCCAAAAAATGCGGAGTAAACCCAACGCTGATTTGGGCTGGGCTAAGAAATCAGATAGAGCTAAAACACGCGGAAGAAGCTGCAGACGCTCTTGGACTTCGGTTAGAGACAAAAATCTGCAGCGAAAAGGACGTCTCGGCTGTTTTACCCCGGGTTTTATGGCTCATAGAGGAACCCGACCCTGTTAAGACTTGTATAGCTGTTCCGTTTTACTGGGCTGCTGAAAAAGCGTCAGAGCTAGGCTTCAATGTGATGTTGGCGGGTCAGGGAAGCGACGAGCTTTTCGGAGGCTATAACCGATATTTGAACACCTATTCCACGCTAGGCTCGGAAGGGCTTGAAGCGCAGCTTTTCCACGACGTTTCAACAGCGTATCAAACCAACTATGAAAGAGACAACAAGATATGTGCCTTTCACGGCGTAGAGCTCCGTTTACCCTTCGCTGACTACTCACTTTCAACTTATGCGCTGACCATAGCGGCGGAACTAAAAATCGCGTCAAAACAAGACGCACTTAGGAAACACGTGTTGAGACAGGCGGCGCTAAAATTGGGTCTTCCCCGGTTCATGGCTGAAAAACCTAAAAAAGCCATTCAGTACGCTACCGGAGTGGCTAAAACCTTGAAAAAGCTCGCTCGAAACAACGGGTTGCCTTTGAAAACGTTTTTGGAAAAACTTTGGATGGAACAGCGTGCAGTTTTCGAAGCTTAAGCCGTCGCCGTTGCTTCTACTTCTTCTTTTTTGGCTTCAGGTTCTCTCAAAAGTTTTGATTTTCTTACCCCTACGTGGCGTAACGGCGCTATTTTTTTAGCTTCGTTGTATATGTCTGACGCTATTTTTCCGAGGACAATTTCCTGAGCGAACTGGTCGAATGTTAGCTGCTTTGCTTTTTCCTCAACTATGCTTTTCATGATTTTCCGTATTTCCTGCTCCTGTGAAGTTTTTATTCTTGCCAGTGTAAAGGCGCATACGGAGACGCGGAGCACGTAACCGTCCTTTGTTGTTACGTTGAATATTCCATCCACCCTTGTGGTTCTTCTGCGAACGAGGCTTCGCAGATAGTCGCGGGAATATTCGTGTCCTTTAAACATGGTGTAGGCTGTTTTTCCGTCTACTCGGGTTATCCGGAAGTACATTTTCAAGTATTGGTGAGCAAAGTCGCCTGTTATGTCGTACAAGGTAGCTTCGACGACTCTGCCGATGAGCTTGTCCGGCTCGTCAGCCGGTACGCTTCCTAACTCTACGTTGCCGAAGTACGGCGGCGAAATCACGGTGTACCACGACTTGCGTCGCCACTTATCCCTTATCCGTCTTGAGGATGACACCTTAAGCCTCCAGTTGTGACTTGGAAAATATCATTCAAGTATTAAAAGTTTTATCGTCTCCGCGGGATTTTTTCCATTCCGCCCATGTATGGCCTTAGGGCTTCTGGGATTATGACCGAACCGTCTTTCTGCTGGTAGTTTTCAAGTATCGCAACCATAGTTCTTCCCGTGGCTATCGCCGTGGAGTTCAACGTGTGCACGAAGCCTTTAGGCGGAGCTCCCTCTTTCTCTCTGTACCGAATGTTCAGCCTTCGCGCTTGATAATCGGTGCAGTTGCTGCATGAAATGGCTTCGCGGTAAGCATTCTGCGCCGGCATCCAAACTTCCAAGTCGTATTTTTTAGCTGCTACTGTGCCTATGTCTCCGGTGCATACGTTCACGACGCGGTAGGGCAACCCGAGCTTTTGTATGAGTTCTTCAGCGTTTCGTATAAGCTCTTCATGCATCTTCCACGAGTCTTCTGGCTTGCAAAATATGAACTGTTCCACCTTGTTGAATTGATGTGTACGGAAGATTCCTCGGGTGTCTCTGCCATGTGCTCCAGCTTCTTTTCTGAAGTTGGTGCTTATCCCAACGAACTTTATTGGAAGCTGCTCGGCGTTAAGCACTTCGTTCATGTACATTGCCGCCATGGGATGCTCAGAAGTAGCAATTAGGTATAGGTCTTCACCTTCAATTTTGTAAAGCGTATCCTCGAAGTCTGTTAAGGCTATCACCCCTTCATAGGGGCGTCTACGCATGAGGAAAGGCGGCTCGATGGGAACGTATCCCTTCTTCACCATCTCGTTCAACGCGAAGTTTATAAGCGCCAAGTCGAGCAGAACGCCTTCACGTTTAAGATAGAAGAAGCGGGCTCCAGCTATTTTCCCAGCCCTTTCCACGTCCATTATGTCCAAGCCGAGTCCCAAATCTATGTGGTCTTTGACTGGAAAATCGAATTTAGGCGGTTCACCCCAAGTCCTTATCGGCACATTGTCATTTTCATCTTCCCCCACGGGAACAGACTCGTGCAGCAGATTAGGCAAAACCATGAGTATGTCGCGAATTTGCGTGCGTAGAGCGTCAACATCCTTTTCCAGAGCAGTTATCTCATTGTCTATTTTTTTCGCTTCAGCTATTTCCGTGCTCGCGTCTTTTCCCTCTTTTCTAATGTTTGCTATATGAGCCGTCAGCTCGTTTCTTCGTCGTCTCAGCTCGTTTAGCCTTGTTGTCTTTTCCCGCCATTCTTTATCGTATTGTAGAAGCTTCTCCAGAAGCTCCAGCTTTTCCATGTCTCCTCTCTTGACTAGGTTTTGCCTTACCATTTCGGGTTTTTCACGTATGAGCTTGATGTCTAGCATCACGTTTTCCTCTTGGCTCGGAGCTTTTTTCGTTTTTCTTTAGAGTTTAGAAGAAACTGCACTATTTAAGTTTATGAATCTACCAATCACCAAACAACTAGCGCATTCGACTCTTAGCAAGC
>QMXC01000139.1 GCA_003661945.1 Candidatus Bathyarchaeota archaeon
CAACTTTTTCTTCGGAATGCGAATTACCTTTCTACGTCTCCGTCCCATGGATAAGCCTTCTTTCACATTGCTCCTATACCCTTTTCAAGTAGGCTTCCCTTAACTATTTGCTCTTACCTTCAAAATAACGAAGAGAAGGGTTGCTTCTTGAAGCTCACACCTAAGGCTTTAGAAATAGACGCTGTTGCCACAACAGAACACATAAAAAGATTCATCAGAGACTCTGTAGAAAAAACGGGAGCTAAAGGCGTAGTCCTAGGGCTTTCCGGAGGAATCGACAGCAGCACCGTGGCTGCGCTTTCCGCGCTGGCATTAGGCGGCGAAAAAGTTCAAGCGCTTATACTACCAGAAGAAGAAACCTACAACGAAACAGACATAGAACACGCCCGCCGAGTAGCAAAGAAATTCCAGCTTAAAACCACAGAAATCGACATCACGCCCGTGATAAAAGCCTACTACGATACCTTACCAATTTTCGACCCCACGCACAAGACGAGCAGAGGAAACATAAAAGCCCGAGCACGCATGATATACATTTACTATTATGCTAACAAGCAAAACCTACTTGTATGCGGAAGTTCAGACAAGTCGGAAACCATGATGGGCTACTTCACTAAATGGGGAGACGTAGCCGCAGACATAGCCCCACTCATGGACCTTTACAAAACACAGGTTCGGCAAGTAGCCAAACACGTAGGGGTTCCAGACGAGATAATCCTCAAACCTCCAACTCCAGCCCTTTGGCGGGGGCAACTAGCCGAGCAGGAGCTAGGGATAAAATACGAGGTTTTAGACCTAATTCTCTTCGGACTCGAACACTTCATGACCACCGAGGAAATAGCCGCACAACTGAAAATCAACCATCAAACAGTAGAAAACGTCAAAAAGCGATGGCTAAGCATGGAACACAAGAGAAGAATGCCGCTTTCGCTCAAACTCGGATACCGCACAGTTGGAAAAGATTTTAGGCTATCCCACCAGCTATAAAATACACATCACACAAAAGGGAAATTCAATGAAAGAAAAAACCACATTAGCCCTAGCACAAATCTCATGTAAAAGAGGAAGCAAAAAAGAAAACATACAAAAAATGCAAAAATACATCAAAAAAGCGAAAAAAAGAAACGCCCAACTGATAGTCTTTCCTGAACTTTCCCTAACCGGCTACACAATACGCGACCAAATATACGAACTAGCAGAAACAATACCTGGACCATCAACCAAAGCCCTAGAAAAAATAGCGGAAAAAGAAGGCATACACATAATTTTCGGAATGCCAGAACTTAGCCAAAAAACCCACGCTGTGATATACAACACTGCAGTACTCATAGGGCCCAAGGGCTATATCGGAAAATACCGCAAAATGTACCTTCCAACCCACAGCGTGTTCGAGGAAAAAAGATACTTCAGGCAAGGCTACACGCCGGAAGTCTTCGAAACAGAGGTCGGAAAAATAGGAATAATGATATGCTACGATGTTTTCTTTCCAGAAGTAAGCCGGCTACTACGACTAAAAGGCGCTCAACTAATCATATGCATTTCTGCTTCACCAGCCGTAAGACGTCACTTCTTCGAAACCTTAACATGCGCAAGAGCCATCGAAAACACGGTTTTCCTCGCTTACGTGAATCTGACAGGCCTAGAAGACGGCCTTCAATTCTGGGGAGGAAGCAGACTAATAAGTCCAGGCGGAAAAGTGAAAGTTCAAGCAAAATACGACACAGAAGACCTCGTAGTGGCAGAAGTAGACTATTCAGCCATAAAGCCAGTTGAAGCCTTCGTTCCAACCATAAGAGACCTAAGGCCAGAAATATTTGAAGAACTAAAAAAGTATGCGGAAGAGCTGTGACATGTGATACTGTGATGTCACAAGCTCACAAGCCATTAGCTAGTAGGCAATAGTTCTCTAGATGCTTTCTCCAAACGGTTCAACGCCTCTTCAAGCTTCTCATAAGACGTAGCATAAGACAACCGAATATAGCCTTCACCATACTTGCCGAAAGCCGAGCCTGGAACCGTCGCAACCTTCGCAGTATAGAGAAATTTATCACAAAGCTCTTCCGACGGCATATTAAATGCTTTAATATTCGGAAACACGTAAAACGCGCCTTTCGGCAGCATGCACTCGAAGCCCTCGATCTCGTTAAGCCTAGAATAAAGCAAATCTCTCCTGCGGCTGAACTCCCTAACCATTTCTCTCACGGGTTCCTGCGAACCTTCCAAAGCCGCGAGAGCAGCATACTGCGCGGGCCCATTAACGCATGCAGCGGTATATTGGTGCACGAGCTTCATGGCTTGAATGAGGTCTTCGGGTCCGTAGGCATAGCCAACGCGGTAGCCCGTCATAGCGTAGGTTTTAGAGAAGGAGTTGATCACTATAGTTCGTTCCCGCATTCCTGGAAACGTAGCCAAACAGTGGTGTTCCATGCCGTCATATAGTATTTTTTCGTAAACTTCGTCAGAAACCACAATTAGGTCATGCTCCACGGCAATCTTCGCAAGTTCAGCAGCATCGTCATAGGACAGAGTGCTTCCAGTGGGATTATTTGGAAAATTCAGAATCATCACACGTGATTTATCCGTGATTAGTGACCTCACTTCTTCCACTGAGTGCTTGAAGCCGTTTTCCTCCCGCAGCGGAACAGCCACAGGCGTGCCCCCGGCGAAAAGAACGTTGGGCTCGTAGCATACGAAGCCAGGGTCAGGAATCAGCACTTCGTCTCCAGGATTAACCGTTGCAAACAACGCCAAGAAAATGGCTTCGGTGCCGCCTACTGTCACGATAATTTCGTTTTCAGGATCATAAGATAAGCCGTAGTCGCGTTTGGCTTTTCTCGAAAGAGCTTCTCGCAACTCGGGAATGCCGAGGTTGGGAGTGTAATGGGACTGCTTTTTTGCCTCGGTAAAAGCTTGGAGTACGTGTTCTGGAGGGGAAAAGTCAGGTTCACCTAAAGTTAAACTTATAGCGTCAGGAACCTTGCGAAGAGAAGCAAACATCCGGCGAATCCCCGAAGGCTTCAATCGCCTCAACCTAAGCGCCTTTCGCCCAACGCCGTCCAAATAAATGCACCTCGCACCTAAACCTCTTATACACCCCCATATTAAAGGCTTTACGTACGTAAACCCAAAAGAAAGCCTTAAATTCAAAGAACAACAGAAAAGCTCGTATACAAAACTGTATCCACAAAAACCGTTTAAAGGTTTACAAAAATGAAATTAAAGGAAAGTGTTCAAAAATGGATTACGCGAGCATTAAACGACCCAATAGTAAAAATATTAGCAAAAAACAGTCATCTAACAAAAACACAGCTAGAAACTTTGTTAATCGATATTATATCAGAGAATATAGCCGGAAAACAGTTAAAATACGATGAAAAAGCCAAATTTCGACTAACAAAGGCAAAAATAAGCCGCGGCGCTTTTAACAGAACGCTGAAACAAGCACAAGAAAACGTAACACGCTCCATCTACACAATACTGCTACTCGGATACCTAGGAATCCTCGAAACAGCACAGCTAGACCCCTACATCGAAATATCTAACAAACTCCAAAAATACATCGAAGCATACCAAAATATGCCAGAAACACAAGAAGAACTCGAAGAACACATGAAAATCATGGAAACAATACGAGAAGAGCTACAAACAACGCTTCTGCAACTATCGAAAGGACAGGTGTGACATCACAAGATCATAGAAAAGCATTACTCAAGTGTTAAATATGACAATTTTTCGCTTAAATCGAAAAATAAAGGGAAATACAGCAGTATTTGAAATATGCATTAGAAATCATGTTTTGTGATATGTGATATCATGCCTTTTGCGGCAAGCACCATAAAGTTTATTAGCTTTTTCCGTGAAACTGTGATGTGATCTTGTGATGTGACACGGCTCACAGTGAGCCGTATACGAATCACAGGAGGGCAACATGTGACATGG
>QMXC01000140.1 GCA_003661945.1 Candidatus Bathyarchaeota archaeon
ACTAACGGAGCCAGAAGCGAAAAAGCTTTTGAATTACTATAACATTCCAGTGGTCAAAACGTTTATAGCGAAAACAGCTGATGAAGCCGCGGCGTGTGCATCGCAGATCGGCTACCCAGTAGTGTTAAAGATTTTGTCACCCCAAATCGTCCATGAAAGCGACGTAGGAGGAGTTATGCTCAACCTTAACTCCGAAGCCGAAGTTAAGGAAGCCTTTGAAACCGTCATCCGACGAGCCAGAGAACACAAGCCAGAAGCAGAAATACAAGGAGTAACAGTTCAACCCATGATTAAAACAGGAGGATACGAGATTATACTCGGAGCAAAAACGGACATAATTTTTGGACCTGTAATCATGTTCGGAATGGGAGGAATAGGCGTTGAACTCTTCAGAGATGTAGCCGTAGGGCTTCCGCCGCTAAATCAGACATTAGCAAGAAGAATTATGGAAGAAACCAAAATCTATCAGCTACTAAAAGGATACAGAAACATGCCTCCGGCAAACCTCAAGCTTCTAGAAGAAATCATTGTGCGATTTTCCCAACTTCTCGTCGACTTCCCACAGATAAAAGAGATAGACATCAACCCGTTACTAATAAACGAGGAAAACGCAGTAGCCCTAGATGCACGTGTAATAATCGATAAAGAACGGGCCTTCGCAAAGTTTGAACACCATGAACACTTGGTAATAAGTCCGTATCCAAAGAAATACGAAACATTATGGAAACTCCGAGACGGAAGAACAGTACTGCTAAGACCGATAAAACCCGAAGACGAGCCCTTATGGTTGGAAATGTTCAAAAACTTCTCTGAAGAATCTATCCGCTACAGATTCTTCCAGATAATCAAAGACACGCCGCACGAGGTTAGAGTCAGATACTGCAACATAGACTATGACAGAGAGATAGCAATCGTAGCGGAACTAAACGAAGGCGGACAACGAAAAATATTAGGCGTTGTGAGACTCATCATAGAACCAAACGGAAAAGCAGGAGAAATAGCCTTCATAGTCGCAGACCCATGGCAAGGACTAGGACTAGGCACAAAAATGGTTGACTACATGATTGAAATCTGCAAAGACAAAAAACTCGAAACAATATACGGCGTAATGCTCCCGGACAACACCCGCGCAATCAACCTTATGAAAAACATGGGATTCACCCTCACATACCAAAAAGACGGCACCGTGAAAGCAGTGCTCAACCTAAAAGAAGAACTGGAACCACTCAGCACCGAAAAAGAAAAAACAGAAAAACCCAAACCGAAACAGAGACAAACAGAAAAAATGACCCAGTAGTTCGGCACAAAAGCCCATACGTTAATACCTAACGAACTAAAAATAACGTCTAAGAGACTAGCTCCAAGACCTTCGGTTTTCTACCCAAATACTCGGCTGCTGTTACAACCTTCTTTCCTTTTTCCGCCGCCAACTCGTAAACACTACGCAGCCTCTGCTTAAACTTTGGCTCCCTAGGCAAGTGATGGTCAAAAATTACGAGGCTAACGTCGGTTTCTTCGATGATTCGGCAAACATTTGATATAACCCGGTTTAAAGTCGTCCTCGTCAGCAAATAGCCGAACATGTAGGTCATCGGCCCGTCTAAAATGAGGACGCTAGGGTTTTCTCTTATTATCCAGTCAGCATAATCCTCTATTATCGGGCCGTCTAAGTCTGAAGAGTAAAGCAGCTTTTCGTTTCCGTGCTGAACGGTTAAAGCGAACACCCAGCCAACTCTAGAGAATTCTATTCCATGGAAAAGGGGACGAGTACACCTTATGTGGGTGCTTCCGAACTTGAAGCTTTTTCCATCCGCAAACTTTACTCTTAGCTTTTTAGACTCTAACTCGGGGATTTTAGGCCAAGAATTCCAGTTTTTCACCCTCTTTCTAAACCATTTCATGCCTTTTTTGAGCAGTTGCTGCCTTCTTTCTGCGTAGTCGCCGAAATCCACGCTCATAGAATGCTTTAACTCATCCAAGGGATTCGGATATTCCTTCTCTTCCTTCCGTTCCATCATCTCTTCAAGCTCTTTCCCCAGGAAATGTTTCCACAAGTCGCGGAAAAAGCGTTCAGCTCTTTTACGTTGAGAGTCATTTATGTATTCATTAGGATTCTTCGCTAACAGAAGCTTTCCCTCATAGAAAGCTGGGTCACGAGTGTAATGGTCATAGTGATAATGAGTCACCACTACAACGTCAGCATCCTCTCCCGCTTTTCTTATGGCAGCCTCAGCCTCACCAAGCCAGCGGATTTTATCAGCCCAAGAAGCAGGGAAAGAAGGCTGCATAACCGCTGCGCCGGGGTCGACTAAGATGACTACGTCTGGGGTTTTAACCAGAGTGCAAGAAGATTTCGCGCCGAAGGAATCAAACCACACAGGTTTAAAACTCACTTCCACCTAAACCATCCCAACTATTCCTTGAAGAAGCTGCGGGTTAAAATTGTTGTCGCGAAAAGTTGTAGACTGTTCTAAAATGTAGCATTATAAATACCTTTGAGACCAATAAAACATGACAAAAGGAGGAGAGGCAATGAAAAAAGAAATAAAGATATTGTTCTGCATAATGGCATTAGCTACGGCAATATTCTCTGCAATAGTTGTTGCCTCTCACTTATCTAGAGATAACTATACAGAAAATCATATAGAGAGAATAGTGGCTGCTGTGCTATATGATGGCCCGCAGCCATCGAAGTGGTATACTTTGAAGGAGCTAGGACTTAGATTTTCTGCTAAAAGTAAGGATGAGTCAGTGATATGGTTAGTAGTTACTGAAGAGGCCGATTATGGTTTCCTCACCACTGATTTCCCAGTCTTTAAGTATGATCAAAAGTTCTATCAAATTTCAGGGCTTCACATTGATTTTCCACCACCTAGTCCAACTCAACATGAATTAGAAAAATATGAAGAAAGAAAATGGGAAATTGTAGGAATTGGGGTTCTAGTAATGGGATGGATAGCTTTGATCATTATCTTACTTACAAGCCATCACATTTTCAAAAGTCATTGAAGATGGGAAAAACTCAGCAACAGATAGCTAACTCAATGGGGCTAAGCCAGAAACAAATCTCCAATATTACCGGTTTAACGTCGAAAGTTTTAAGCTGTGAAAATTTCTTATCGGGTATCATAGCCATTTAATGGAGCAATCCCAAGGATTGGGAGTGAAAAGGGTGCCTCTTCAAATCGAATTGGAGATGTACGCGGAAAAGCCGATACTTTTACCCTTTTTCACGGGACACGTCTCTCGGGGCTTGCTGCTCCATGTTTTTCGCAGAGTTAATCCTTCCTTGGCGAGAGCATTACATGAAGCTGATAAACCTAAGCCTTACGCGATTACTCCGTTAAGGTTTAAATCGCGAGAGAAAACGGATAAGGGATACTGGTTAGACCCGAATTTTCCATGCCGTGTAACGTTCAAGTTTTTACAAGATGAAATTGCCAAGTATTTACTTGAGTATTTCTATAAAAATAGCAGTGTTTTAATCTACGATACGGTTTTTCAAGTAGCTTCATTAAACGTGAAAAACGAGAGTTATGAAGAACTGTGGAGCCAGGCGGAAGAGCCGGGTAAAGCTTTTAGGCTGGTTTTCCTCACACCCACTTATTTAGCGACGTTAGGCACAGATTACCATTACTTGTTTCCCGACCACGCAAGAATATTTTCCAGCTTGATGCGGTTATGGAACCTCTTCTCAGACTACAAAATACTCGGTAAAAATGAGGTTTTGGAGTACAAGGAATGGCTCCTGAAAAACATGGGGGTATCCAAACACAAAATTGCTACACGAATAGCTTACATGAGAGAAAGGAAAGTTAATGGATTTGTGGGGTGGGCGGAATATGAAATGAGGGCGTTGGATGAGTGGAGCCAAGTAACGCTTGTTTTTGCAAGGTTTGCGGAATACTCTAACGTGGGCGGAAACCGAACAGGA
>QMXC01000141.1 GCA_003661945.1 Candidatus Bathyarchaeota archaeon
CTAGCGTGGTGGGTTTCGATGGATTTCACTTCGCCTTTCACTCCGGGCGGCATGAAAATGACCATGTCGCCTTCTTTCAGTACGCCGGTTTCAACTCTGCCTACCGGAACCGTTCCTACGCCCGTGATTGTGTAGACGTCTTGAATGGGCAGTCGCAGAGGCTTATCTATAGGTTTAGGTGGAAGCTCGAAGGTGTCCAGAGCCTCTATCAACGGTGGACCGTCATACCACGGCATCTTGTCGCTTTTGGTCACAAGGTTGTCGCCTGTCCATCCCGAGGTAGGCACAAACGGAACCTTTTCGACCTTGTAGCCTACCATTTTGAGCATTCTTGAGATTTCGTTTTTGATTTCCTCGTATCGCTCTTGACTCCAGTTCACCGAGGGGTCGTCCATCTTGTTTACGGCGACCGCTAGCTGAGTTACGCCCAACGTGTAGGCAAGGAAAGCGTGCTCCCGCGTTTGACCGCCGGGTCCAATTCCAGCTTCGAATTCTCCTCTCTTAGCGGACACGAAGAGAATCGCAGCGTCCGCTTGGCTTGCTCCGGTAATCATGTTCTTGACGAAGTCTCTATGTCCCGGTGCGTCGATGATGGTGAAGAAGTACTTTTTGGTTTCGAACTTTAGGAACCGCAAGTCGATGGTTAGTCCTCTTTCACGTTCTTCCTTGAGGCTGTCGAGAACCCATGCGAACTTGAATGTTTCCTTGCCGAGTTTTCGGGCTTCCTCCTCGTACTGTTTGATTATCCGATCGTCAATGGCTCCAGCTAAGTATAGCAGATGCCCCATAGTTGTTGATTTCCCGTGGTCTACGTGTCCCATGATCACGAGGTTTAAGTGGGGTTTTTCTGGTTTACTCATTTTTATTCCCTTTTAATAGGCTGTTTCCTACATTTTTTGGTGGATTCGTTTACAACAACTGTTCATTCAATTATTTTAAGTTTTTGAAAGCTGCAAAGCCTAATTTCGCGTTGAAAAACGTGTAGAAAATAGATATTAGAGTTGAGAGAATGAGATATTCTAGGACGTATCTTTATGCCCACCAATCTTCCAGCAGAAGCGAAAAAGAAATGGAACGAAGTTTCATTAGCTAGGAACCCTCAGGAAAAGATTCGGCTGCTTCAAGAGTTCTTAAGCTTGGTTCCTAAACATAAGGGAACAGCCAAACTTTGTGCTCAGGTGAAAAGGCAGATTGCAACTCTTCGGAGAGAACTGGAGGAGAAGAAACGTCGAAAGGCTGGGAGGGGAGGATCAAGGTTTTTTATAGAAAAGGAGGGTGCGGCGCAAATAGTCGTTTTGGGACCGACTAATGTTGGGCGGAGCAGCCTCTTAGCGGCGGTTACCAACGCCAAAGTTGAGGTTTCAAGTTATTCTTTCACTACACGCGAACCCGTTCCCGGAATGTTCCCATACGAGGATGTTCAGTTTCAGATGGTTGAGGCACCCGCGCTGTTTAGAGGAGCCTCTGAGGGGAAGGGGCTGGGACTTCAGATTTTAGGTTTGGCGCGAAACGCCGACGGTTTGTTGTTGATGGTTGACTTGTCGCAGAACCCTGTTGAACAGTTGAAATTGATACTGGATGAGCTGGAGCAGGCGCGTATACTTATTAAGAAGCCGAAGGCGAGGGTTGAAATTGAACGGATGTTTATGGGTGCTGGGCTTCGAATTTTGGTTATGGGACGCCTCATAGACTGCACGCTTAGAGAGGTGGAACAGCTTCTTCGAAGCTACCGGATTTCTAACGCTGTTGTGAAAATCTACGGTGAAGCCTCGTTGGACGACGTGGAAGACGCTGTTTTCGAAAGCACGGTTTACCGTCCAGCAGTGGTGGTTGCAAACAAGCTTGATAAGCCACAAGCCATGGAAAACTTGAAGCTTCTGCAGAAGTTTGTAGGGGACAAGCTGGTGGTGCTGCCGGTTTCTTGCAGCACGAAGCAAGGGTTGCACAAGCTGGGGGAAATCCTGTTCAAAACTTTAGATATTATCCGGGTTTACACGAAGGAGCCGGGTCAGAAAGAGCCTTCAGAAAAACCCTTCATACTCAGGAAAGGCTCAACTGTTGCTGACTTGGCTAGGCATATTCACAGCGATTTCAGCAAAAGGTTTTCATATGCTAAGGTGTGGGCGGAGCGTTTCGTGTTCAGCCCTAAAAAGGTTGGACCCGCTTTCGTTTTGGAAGATAAAGATGTCGTGGAGATTCACACGCGTTAGGGGGGAGCTTTGGAACCTCTCAGCGGTTTGCCTGAGCTATTCTTTCCATTTCGTGTCGTTTGGAGACCCCGCGGCTTTTCATGTCGTGGTTTGCGGCGAGTATGAGTTCTTCTGCGAGGCATTCTTCGAGGGGACGTGGATTTCCTATGGCTGCTTGTCTTGCGCCTTCGCATAGGAATCTTAGGGCGAGGTCTACTCTTCTTTGAGGCGCGATGTCCACGGATAGGTGATAGACGATGCCGCCGTAGCTTATACGCGTGGTATCCTCGCAGGGAGCAGAATTCTCGATGGCTCGAACGAGCACCTCTATGGGGTTTCTACCCGTTCTTAAGTGGATTATTTCGAAGGCGTTTCTAACAACGTTTATTGCCCGAGCCTTTTTACCCGCGTTTTTCCCTGGACGCATAAGATTGTTTACGAGACGTTCAACGATGTTTACTTCGGCTTTCCGGAACCTTTTATGTTCATGTCTTCCCATGGTGTGAGGAATGACCAAGGGTCGAAGGTTTATGTAACGTTTCAGCCCCGGGTCTCGAACTTCGATGCCTTCAAAACTCCATTTTCCGAAAAGCTTTATTTCGGGTTTTTCCCGCGTTTTCTTCGCTTTTGCTGTTTTTGTTTGGCTCAAACACGCGTCACCTTGCTTAACGCATTGGTTTCTGCTTCTTTCCGAGAACAAGCTCTTTCAATGAGACGCCGTTGACGGTTATTACTTGCCACCGGACGCCTGGGATGTCGCCCATGCTTCTTCCCCGAGAGCCACCTATACCGACCACGACCACTTCATCGTGTTCGTCTACAACGTTTAATGCGCCGTCTCCGGGTAGGAAGGCGGTTATTACTCTCCCGTTTTTGATTAGTTGCACGCGGACGCATTTTCGGATGGCGCTGTTAGGCTGTTTGCTTTCAACTCCCACCTTTTCGAGAACTATGCCCTTCGCCATAGGTGCCCCTTGAAGCGGGTCGGCTTTGACGTCTAACCGTAACATGCGGCGTTTATAGTAAAGGTCGCTCCAGCGAAACTTCTTTCGTTTAGCCCGGAGCTTTCGAGCAGCGAATTCGCCTTTCGGAGATTTTGAACCCATACTATTTTTCCTCAGCACGCGTTTCTCAGACTAACCTAAATCACTAGTTCTCATATTTAAACATAGAGCGAACGGAAACATAAATCTAGCCGAATTCATGACAGAAGAGTAGACGCGAGGGTGCATAGCTTGAGCGATTGGCGACTGTTGCGAATGGAGGTTCACGACGCTTTTACGAACATGGCAGTAGACGAGGCAATCTTAACGTCGGTAACGGAAGGCAAAGCGCCGAACACGGTGCGTTTCTACCGTTGGAAACCCTCAGCGGTTTCAATCGGACGATTCCAAGACATCCGGAAAGAGGTAAACCTATTGAACTGCGGCTTAGCGGAAGTAGACGTTGTGCGCAGAATAAGCGGCGGAGGCGCCGTCTACCACGACTACGAGAACGAGGTAACCTACAGCGTCACGGTTCATAAAAGGGACTTAGGCGTTGAAGACGCTTCCGGAGCCTACGAGAAAATATGCAGCGGACTCGTGGAAGCCGCTCGAATTCTAGGGGTAAAAGCCGAGTTTAACGTGGGCGACTGGAAGCAATGTCCGAACATAACCATCGATGGAAAGAAGTTTTCTGGAAGCGCTCAATGCCACAGAAAAGGCGTCGTTCTACAACACGGCACTTTCCTC
>QMXC01000142.1 GCA_003661945.1 Candidatus Bathyarchaeota archaeon
AAACTCCGCGGCGTCAACGACTTCTCTACGAACCTCAACAACCCACCTTGAATCTTCAACAAAGGGACCGCAAACCGTTCTCTCCGAACCCAAATATTTATCCACGAACTTTTTGCATTCCCGCCGCTTCGCCAAGGGCGGTCCCAGATGCCTCTTTACTGGTGGAAGCGTCGCTTGTTCCAACTCAAAAACCAGGACGTTCAACTCGTTTTCGTCGCTCCATGCACTTGTACGGAGCACGTGAAAATCATGGGTCTCCAACAATGCGCGTAGGGCTTTCTGCGTTCTGTATAGCTGTCCCCACAAAACATCGGACACAGCGTCCACCTTTCCAAACGTGAGAAACAGAAGGGTTGAACCGCGATTTCGAAGCTCAACACGTATCTGTTTAGGGTTGAAGGGCTCTATAGGCGGCGGATAAAAGAATTTTTCGTCTGGCTTTTCAAGAAACGCTCTAGAAGCCGCTACGAACTCAGCTATTTTCTCTCTACGAACCGCTGCGGCAACGTTTCTCCCAGCGTCAACGGGGTCAACAACGACGAGGGGGTCGGGAAACATGAGCTGAAGCTCGTCTTCGCGTTTCTCATAGTAGCGTTCTAAGTCTATGACAGTTTTTCCTTTCCACTCCGCAAAGTTTTCCAGAACTCCGATGAAGCTTCCGTAGCTGATTACAAGAAGTTCGCAGAGATAGCCGCTGAAGCCTCCTACTTTTATTTCCGCCCCGTATACACCTATGCCTTTCATAAATCTTTTCAGCAGCCTAATTTCGCCTCGAAGCTTTTCGTTAAGCCTTTTTTTCACGTATTCCGTGTGATACGGTGTCCTATCCGTAGCGCTTTTCCATTCGCCCTTTTTGACACGGTAGCATGGAACTATGTTGATTCTCACGTTGTCCACGAAAGCTTCGAGATAGGGATGTTCAGCGAAGCGTTCCACTTGTTTAGCTCCTTCAACGGCTTTTTTCGCCACCTTTAGGCATACGTTTCCAAGCATTTCACGAGGCAGCTCCGGTGGAATTTGCATGAAAATGTCTATTTCCGGCTCTTCGCTTAGCCATGTATCCTTAGCCACCGAGCCTTCAACACGAACCTCCGCCGTGACTCCCATCTCTCTCGCTGTCTGAGAAACCTTCTCTTGCAGCCGTCTAGCTAGCTGTTCCACTCGCTTTCTTTGTTCACGCGTAGGCGTGATTCGCTTCAAAACTTTTTGTAGGATTCTGTTAACCTCGCCGTTCATAATTCTTCTACTCTCGGGGGCAATATTCCCTTAACGTGGAATAGACCGGTCCCTTCGGCGTTAACGTGCTCTTCTTCAGCCTTAAACACCGAGCCTCAACCACACCGAACTCGTATTCAGCGAGCTCCATTATCTGCTTGGCAAGTTCAGCCTTGTTTCTCCCGGATTTTACGCGTGCAATGGTAATATGTGGACTGAACCCTTTGGTGTCAGGTGCAAACCCAAGCTTGCGAAGGTTCGGCTCAAGCTCGTTAAAAACACCGCGAAGCTGGTCAGATCCTTCCCGAATTCCAGCCCAAACGACACGGGGATAACGAAGATGCGGAAAGGCGCCTAAACCTTTAATGTGAAACTTGAAAGGCTTCCATGTTGTTTCCCTCATCTTCTCGTAGATTTTCTCTACCATGTCTTCGCTTATATTGCCCAAAAACCGTACGGTAACGTGAATGTTCTCTGGCTTAACAATCTTCAAATGTGCCTGCGTCGAAACAAGCAGTCGTTGCGCCTCCACAAGCCTCTGAATAACCGAGTCGTTCTCGATGTCAAAGGCGATAAAGCTTCTAATAGGCTTAGACATTTGCGCAGAGCTCCCAGCCTTTAATTGCTAACTAACTCCTTATAAAGAAAACGAAAAACCATTTTAGGTGTTCAACATCTACAGAATAGCAATGTCTCCACGTGAAAAAGCCAAGAAAGTCGTCGGCGTAGCTGGAATGCCCGGTGCTGGGAAATCCCTAGCCGTAAAAATAGCTAAGGAAAGAGGCTACGCCGTAATCGTCATGGGCGACGAGGTCAGAGAAGAAGCTAGAAGACGCGGCGTAGAAGCCACGCCTGAAAACATGGGCAAAATAATGCTTGAACTTCGAGAGAAAGAAGGCGCCGAAGCTGTAGCTAAACGCTGCTTACCGAAAATCGAAAGGGCTGAGCAAGCCATGGTGCTCGTTGAAGGAATCCGAAGCCTCGAAGAAGTAGAAGCCTTTCGGAGAAAACTCGGAAACTTCCATCTAATTGCTATTCACGCCTCACCGGAAACCCGTTTCAAAAGGCTTTTCCACCGCGCCCGAAGCGACGACCCGGAATCCAGAAAAACCTTTGTTGAACGCGACATGCGCGAATTAGCGGTAGGCTTAGGAAAGGTCATAGCTCTCGCCGACTACATGATAGTAAACGAAGGAACAACACGTGAGGCAGAAGAGAAAATTCGCCAAATACTGAGGGAAATTGAAAAAGATGAATAACATAACCGTGCGAATAGAAGTTGAAGTGCACCCTACAGAGAACGTGGAAAAGGTTAAACAAGCCGTGGAAAACCTTTTCGGCAAAGTAGAATACGAAACCAAGCCTTACAACTATGGCTGCCTTCTCATCGCAAAAACGAGAGGGACAGAAGGGCTTACAAAGCTCTACAACCTACTGCGAAGGGAACGCATCCGCGACGCCGCCCGAAGCGTGCTGTTCAAAGCCAAAACGGAAAACACAATCACATTCTACCTCAATAAGCAAGTAGCCTACGCTGGACACGTGTCATTCTGCCAAGCCGCCGGAGAATCCCCACTCGGACCAATAAAAATCGAGATAACATGCGAAAACCCCACAGAACTTATTAACTGGCTCGCCCCAAAAACCGGTTAGCACAATGTGAAAGGAGAAAACACGTATGCGAATTTTGGTTTTAGGCGGAGCTGGAGCCATGGGAATGGTGACTGTACGCGACTTGGCTGAAAACTCCGAAGCTGAAGAAATCGTAATAGGTGACCTAAACGTCGAAAAAGCCGTGAAAATCGAGGAATGGGCTGGAAACCAGAAGCCGATAACAACCCGAAAGGTAGATGTTTCCAACGTTGAAAGCCTAGTTGAAGCCATGCGAGACGTGGACGCCGTTGCTAACGCAGCTCCATACGTCTTCAACATGGAAGTAACCCGTGCTGCAATAAAGGCTAGAAAACCGCTAACCGACTTAGGCGGAGTCTACTACACGACTTTGGAGCAGCTGCGGCTTAACGATGAGGCGAAAAAAGCCGACGTGTCCATCGTGCTCGGATGCGGAGTAGCTCCGGGAACAGCTGATGTCCTAGCTAAATACGGCGCGGATAAACTCGACGCTGTGAAAGCCGTGCACATAAGATACGGAGACGTAAACTTTGAACCAGCCAAATACAAATGGACTTTCCAAACAGTTCTCGAAGAATACACGAAAGGGCCGGTAGTCTATCAGAACGGCGAACTCAAAAGGCTTCCCCCGTTCTCCGGAAAACACGTGGTGGAGTTTCCCAAGCCCGTTGGGAAGAGAAACTGCTGCTATGCGCTTTATTCCGGAATTGCAACTCTTCCTGAAACCATAGGGAAAGGCGTAGAAACCGTTGATTGCGCAATGTCTTACAGCGAGGAAGACGAAATCCGCATAAGGCTCCTTGAAGATATGGGGCTAACTCGAACCCAGCCTATAAGCATCCAAGGAGTTTCCATCGCGCCTCGAGATTTCCTCTTACGCGTAGTTCCGCCGCCCGACGTAAACGTTCGAGACGCCGCCAGCATAATCGTGGAAGTAGCTGGCGAAAAATCCGGCGAAGAAACACGCTACGTTTACAGCTTGGTTTACAGCTACAACGAGGAATACCGGGTAAGCGCAACAGCCTACCTCACCGGAGT
>QMXC01000143.1 GCA_003661945.1 Candidatus Bathyarchaeota archaeon
GTCTGCCCGAAAACTTGTTTAAGATATTCTTCCAGTTTCTGAGGAAGCTGTTCCCATCTCAAGTTTTGGTTTCCTCTCCGGTTTCTTCAGCCCTATAGAAACTTGTAAGAGCATCCCTAATAAACCAGACCATTTGAAAAACGCAAACTATGAAAACAGAGAGCTCTACAAGTTGTCTAGAAACTGCGCCTTCAATGTATCGAGGTAAAAGAACATTAGAAACAATAACGGTTAACAATTTAGCGTAACCAAAACAGACTACGAAAACCAGAAGCCCGAAGATAAACCTGTCCGTCTTAGAATATGGGTCTAAACTCCGTTTCATCCTCCACAGTATGTAGGAAAACAGAAAGAGAATCAACAAGTATATGGGTACATAAAGGTAGATGAGACCCATTCGCATAAAATAACTGGCAAAAAGCCCTACTTCATACTGCTCCGGCGAGTAGCCCTTTCCCCAAATGTAAAATGTTGAAGCCACATCGAACACGCCTAATAGAGGGAAAAGCCATACCGCAATGTCAAGATTATCCATAGCCAAAGCCACCGACAGTTTAATTCTTATAAAACGCCTTCGCATATACAAGTTTTTAGCTTAGCGTGCTAGGAGATGCTTATGTCGTCGCGAAGTAAAATAGGAACCCTCTTCATTTTCCTAGGACTATTGCTAATTATTCACCATTACGTTTTCTGGAATCGCCTCTTCGACGTATGTGACGTGCTTCACCACGAATTTTTCGAAGCCGTATTCTTTACGGCTGGAATAACTCTCCTCGTAAGCCGTTGCACAGACAAAAAGGAATGAGAGATAGCTGATGAACCTCATTATCGAAAACGCAACAATAATTACCATGAGCAAAAAGGGAACGATAAAAAACGGAGCAATAGTTATCGAACACGACGCGATAATAGACGTGGCGAAAACTTCGGAAATCAAACGGAAATACTCCAGAGGATATGAACGGATAAACGCTGAAAACAAGGTAGTCACGCCCGGCTTTGTAAACACGCATCAACACGCAGCTATGAGCCTGCTTAGAGGATATGCCGACGACCTACCCCTCCAAGAATGGCTTGAAAAATGGATATGGCCGCTGGAAAAGCACATGCGCAGCGAGGACATTTACCTCGGCGCCTTGTTAACCGCCGTTGAATCCATAATGAGCGGAATAACCACCGTAAACACCATGTATCACTATGCAGAGAAGGGAAACGAGGCTGAAGCCTTCGCAGAAGCGGGGCTTCGAGGAGTAATAGGGCACGTGTGCTTCTCATGGCGCAAAGAACACGATAAAAAGGCATTGGAGCATCTAGCCCGAAACTGGCATAACGCGAAGAACGGACTAATCCGCGTAAGTGTTGACCCTCATTCGCCGTACACGGTAGACGCAGAATACATGCAAGAACTGAGGAAACTGACAAACGAGCTGAACGAGAAATATGGTTCAGTGAGCAAGCCGATAATATGGCATACCCACATCGCGGAAACAGAAGACGAAAAGGAAAAAATCGAAAACACCTTCAACGTGAAACTTGAAGGCGGCGTGTTCGAATATTTAGATTCGCTCGGCGTTCTCGGAGACGACGTGATTGCAGCGCACTGCGTGGCTTTGACACCAAAAGACATCCAGATAATGAGAAAGCGAAACGTGAAAGTTTCACATAACCCGGTTTCGAACCTCAAGCTGGCGTCAGGAATAAGCCCGGTGCCTCAGATGCTTAAAAACGGAATAACCGTTTCCCTCGGCACAGACAGCCCATGCTCTAACAACAACACAGACATGTTCTACTTAATGAAAACAGCTTCGCTGCTTCATAAAGGTGTGTCGAAAAACCCTACAGTTATGCCGGCGGAACAGGTGCTGAAAATGGCAACGATAAATGGTGCAAAGGCTCTTTCATGGGACATGGAGATAGGAAGCTTGGAGCCGGGGAAAAAAGCCGACCTCGCAATCATCGATTTCAAAAAGCCCCATCTATGTCCACTCTACAACGAGGCAAGCCACATAGTCTACGCGGCTAATCCCTCAGACGTTGAAACCGTAGTCATAAACGGCGAAATAGTCATGGAAAACCGTACGCTCCAAAAAATAAACATACACAAACTTATGGAGAAAATCGAGAAAACAAAAGAATGTTTACTAGCGCGGTTACGGGAATAAAAGGAAGACGCCTTCCGGAGAGAGGGTTAAATAAGAGCGTGTTCAACAAAGTTTTGAGGCGTAAAACTTGGAGAACTTTAAAGTAAAAGACTTGACCCTTGCAGAGAAAGGAAAACTTCAAATCGAATGGGCTTCCCAGCACATGCCCGTGCTGAAAAAAATAACACAAAGATTTGAAAAAGAAAAACCGTTGGAAAACGTAACTATAGGCGCGTGTTTGCATGTCACGAAAGAAACAGCCGTTCTCGTAGAGGCTTTTCTCGCAGCCGGCGCCGAAGTCGCACTATGCGGCTCCAACCCTCTCTCAACCCAAGATGAAGTTGCCGCGGCGCTAGTAGAAAAGGGAACCCACGTCTACGCTTGGCGAGGAGAAAACACCGAAGAATACTATTGGTGCATAAACCGTGTTATAGACCACAAACCGGACATTACGCTAGACGACGGCGCAGACTTAGTAGGCACACTTCACAGCAAAAGAACAGACTGGTTGCCTCACGTGAAAGGTGGAACAGAAGAAACAACAACGGGGGTTTTACGTTTAAAAGCCATGGAAAAAGCCGGAACACTCCGCTACGCCATAATCGCCGTGAACAACGCCTACACGAAGTATTTGTTCGACAACCGATACGGCACGGGACAGAGCACAATCGACGGAATCATTCGGGCAACTAACATTCTGTTAGCTGGCAAAAAACTCGTTGTCTGCGGATACGGATGGTGCGGACGAGGCATAGCCCGCCGCGCAAAAGGAATGGGCGCCAATGTGATAGTTACTGAAGTAAATCCGTTAAGAGCCCTAGAAGCCGTAATGGACGGGTTCACCGTGCTTCCGATGGAAAAAGCCGCCGAAACTGGAGACATATTCGTAACAGCCACTGGAGACACAAGCGTAATAAGAAGAGAGCACATGGAAAAAATGAAAAACGGTGCAATTCTCGCCAACAGCGGACACTTCAACGTGGAAATAAGCCTAAAAGACCTCGAAAGCCTAGCTGTTTCAAAACGCGTTATCCGTAAAAACCTCGAAGAATATAAGCTCAAAAACGGGAAAAACCTCTACCTCATTGGCGAAGGAAGACTCGTAAACCTCGTAGCCGCCGAAGGACACCCCTCAGAAGTGATGGACATGTCCTTCGCAAACCAAGCCCTATGCGCAGAGCACATAGCAAAACATGAGAAAATGCAGCCGAAAGTCTACGACGTCCCGCCGGAAATCGACAACACCGTGGCACGGTTAAAACTTGAAGCTATGGGAATACAAATTGACCAGCTAACCGAAGAACAAAGAAAATATTTAGAAACTTGGGAAAGCGGCACTGTCTGAAATGATAAAGTTTAAATGTTTTAAGAGATAAACAAGGCTAAAGAATGGTGATGATGACGCATGGTTAGTAAAGACCAAGCTATAGGAGGAGTAATCTTCCTCGTATGCATAATAGTCGCCCTATTCTACGTAGCGACATTATTCTACCCGCAATGGCTAGGCAATCTAATAGGCGCCGACATTGCAGCGATACAGTTCTGGCTGGTAGCCATCCCGGTATTCCTAGCGTTCGTCGTCGTATTGGGCATAGGCGCATGGATTGGATGGACAATGGCAACCACGCCCCCACCGAAACCCATCGAAGAAATCGAACTTGAAGAAAACACCGAAAAGGAAGAAAAAACCGAGGAAGAACCAAA
>QMXC01000144.1 GCA_003661945.1 Candidatus Bathyarchaeota archaeon
GAGCTTTCCACTTTTGATAAGAGACATAACGGTTGACACTTCTAAATGCAAGGTTGGATGCATTGACTGCGAAGAGGCTTGCCCTCTCGACCTGATTAAGGTAACTGTGCTCACACCAGATGGAAAACCGGTGGAAAACTTGGAAGCTCTGGGCGAAGCTGAGAAGAAAAAGCTAAAGGTGAACGTTGAAATCGAAAAAGACCGTTGTCCATGCTGCCGTTTATGCGAATTTAAATGCCCAGAAGGAGCCATCAGCGTCCGCAAAATCTTCACTGGAAAAATAAGGGTTAACCGTGAAAAGTGTCCGGAAGGATGCCGTGACTGTGTGGACGTTTGCCCAATAACCGGGGCGCTGTATGTTTCCGAAAAGGATGGAAAGGTTTACGCTGACGAAAGATTCTGCGTCTACTGCGGCGCATGCAAAATCGCGTGTCCCGTAGAAGACGCTATAACGGTGGAACGAACCCGCATCAACCACACAGTTGTGCGTTCGGGCGCTTGGAACAAAGCCCTAGAAAAACTCGCTTCACCACTCGTTGTTACGAAAGAACTGAAAGCCAGAGGAGCAGTTAAAGCATTAGAAGCCGCTGAAAAAAGAATGCAATGGAGGAAACCCTAATGAGCGAGAAACAAACGCAGGGCTTGGAAAAGCCTCGAATAGGCGTTTTCATATGTCACTGCGGATTGAACATAGCCGGAGTAATTGACATAAAAGAGCTGGTGGAATACGCTAAAACGCTGCCAGACGTGGTCTACGTAAAGGAGAACCGCTACACGTGCGCCGACCCGGGACAAGAAGAAATACGGAAAGGCATAAAAGAGTACAACCTAAACCGGGTTGTCGTAGCCGCGTGTTCCCCACGGCTACACGAGCCAACGTTCCGCAAAACCGTTTCCGAGGCAGGGTTAAACCCGTTCCTTTTCGAAATGGCGAACATCCGCGAGTTCTCCTCTTGGTGCCACGCCAGCATGCCTAAAGAAGCTACGGAAAAAGCTAAAGAGCTTATTAAGATGGCTGTAGCTAAGGCAAGGCTGCTTCGCCCGCTAGAAGTCATAGAAGTTCCCGTAACCAACAAGGCGCTGGTCATAGGCGGGGGAATAGCTGGAATAAACGCTGCTCTAGACTTGGCGGAGATGGGCTTCAAGGTTTACTTGCTCGAGAAAACCGAAAGCATCGGCGGACACATGGCGCAGCTCGACAAGACCTTCCCAACGCTGGACTGTTCCATATGCATCGAAGGACCTAAAATGGTGGATGTTTCCCGGCATCCCAACATTGAAATAATCTCTTACGCCGACCTATTGAAAGTTGAGGGGTACGTGGGCAACTTTAAGGTTAGGATAAGGAAGAATCCGCGTTACGTTATAGCTGAAAACTGCACCGGATGCGGCGAATGCAAAGACGTTTGTCCAATAGAGTATCCTAACGAGTGGGACATGAACCTAGGCGTAAGAAAAGCCATTTCCATTCCCTTCGACCAAGCTGTTCCGCTTGTCTACACCATAAACCGGGACTACTGCATCGAATGTTACAAGTGTGTAGACGCTTGCGGCGCTAGGCAAGCCATAAACTTCGACATGGAACCCGAGGAAATCGAACTCGAAGTAGGCGCCATAATAGTTGCAACAGGCTTCGACATTTACCTTCCATACGACAACCACGTCTACGGATACGGAAAATACGATAATGTAATTACAGCGCTCGAATTTGAAAGACTAATCCTAGCCGCTGGACCAACGGGTGGAAAAGTCGTGCGTCCCTCGGACGGGGAAAAACCTCACACGGTGGTTTTCATCCAATGCGTCGGTTCTCGGGACGTGAACAAATACGAGTACTGCTCCGGCTTCTGCTGCATGTACACGTTGAAGAACGCCATTCTGCTGAAGGAGAAATACAAGGACGATGTTGAAATCTACATTGTATACATGGACATGAGGACGCCGTTCAAAGGCTACGAAGAATTCTACAGAAGAGCGCGAACCCTAGGCATAACCTTCATCCGTGGCAGAGTAAGCCAAATACTCGAAGACAGGAAAACCAAAAACCTGATTGTTCGAACAGAGGACATGACGTTAGGGCAGCCCATAGAGCTGGAAGCCGAACTCGTCGTCTTATCCACAGCGGCTATACCTAAAAAAGGTTCAGAAGAAATAGCGCGAATACTGAACATTTCCCGGGGAACAGACGGCTTCTTCATGGAAAGCCACCCCAAGCTTAAGCCCATAGACACCGCCGTAGACGGCATCCTCCTAGCCGGAGCATGCCAAGGACCGAAGGATATACCCTACAGCGTCTCGCAGGGAAGCGGAGCAGCAGCCAGAGCTGCAACAATACTTTCGAAGAAAACGTGGAAAATCGAACCCATAGTAGCCGTGGTCGACCCGTCCAAATGCAGAAACGTCAACGTAAAATGTGGAATATGCGCCAAAAAATGCCCCTACGGGGCAATAGAAGCTCCTGAAGGGCAACCAGCCAAGGTGATAACCGCGATGTGCCACGGATGCGGCACATGCGTCGCAGAATGCCCGTCAGACGCCATTACACAGATGCACTTTACCGACGCCCAGATAATGGCGCAGATACGCGCAGCCCTAGAAGAGAACCCGGAAGAAAAGATTTTGGCTTTCCTCTGCAACTGGTGCAGCTACGCTGGCGCAGACCTCGCTGGAACAAGCCGTTTCGAGTATCCGCCTACTATTCGACCAATACGGGTGATGTGCAGCGGACGTGTAGACCGGGACTTTGTATTGGAAGCCTTCCGCCTCGGCGCTGGCATGGTTCTAGTCGCAGCTTGCCACCTGCCTTATGACTGCCACTACATAAGCGGAAACTGGAAAATGAAAGCCCGAATGGAAGCCTTGCACAAGATGCTGACGAAAATGGGAATGAGCCCAGAACGGCTGAGAATCGACTATGTTTCAGCAGCTGAAGGAGTGAAATTCGCAGAACTCGTAACCGAACTCACGAAGCAAATGAAAGCATTAGGCAAAGAAAAGATTAAAGCCGAAAACGCTAAGCTCAGACCGTTCATCGAGAAGATGTTCGCTAGGAAGAGACAACAACGAGCCAAAAGCCAGCAGCCTTCAAGCAAATAGGTCAGAAACTCGCCATTTATAACTGAAAGCTTCCACATTCTTTCCATTTCTCGGGTAGGGACAGATAAAATACAGAAGACGTTTTCCCCGGTCGCAGTATACATGGTCTACTTGCAAGAGCTCCAGTTCCATGCTGAAGTCGTTCCAGAAAACAGACACGGAGACCTCGCTGTGGCTAAATCCCTCCATAGGCTTTTCCTCAACAGTTATTCCTCTGTTTTCAAGCTTTCTAAGATAGAACCGCAACTTTCGCTCGGTTAGGTGTTCAAAACAACAATAAGAAAGCTTACAACCGTTATGGCAACAAGGACTACGGAAAGGGAAGCAAGGAGAAACCTACGGTTCTTATGGTTCCCAACGAATTTTAATTAGGTGTTTCCTATAAAAGTTATTATTTGAAGCCTTTCTATAAGGTGGCGACAAGTTTGACCTCGATACGTCTCATGAAAGAAGCGGATTTAGGGGAAGTCGCGAAGCTTGCTGTTCTAGCAAATCCTTTCGCCAGAGACGAGAAAAACCCAGATAGAGTTACAGACGAATACATGAAAAACGTTCGTTATTGGCTGGAGAATTTCCCCGAACTAGCCTTCGTCGCAGAAGAAAACGGTGGGGTCGTTGGGTATGTGGCTGGAGAGGTGAGGGGAGAGATAGGGGTTATCGAGGACATAGCAGTGGCAGAAGCCTTTCAGAGAAAGGGAATAGGCTCGGCTCTCATGCAGAGAGAGCTTGAGGCTTTGAGGAC
>QMXC01000145.1 GCA_003661945.1 Candidatus Bathyarchaeota archaeon
CCTCAGCGCCTCCGCGTCCCAAGTATCCGGCGAAATTGATGTAGTGGACAACACTTTCATTGATGGGTGGATTGTTGTGTCTATGGTTGGGGATGTTACTGGAGTGGATGGTTGGCCTGACGGTAAGGTGAACATGCGTGACATAGGCGCAATAGCCAGATGCTTCGGCACACAAGCCGGCGACCCAGAATACGAGGCTAACTACGACATTGTTTATGACGGAAAGATTAACATGAGAGACATAGGCCTAGCAGCAAGACACTTCGGAGAAACAGACCCATAATCCCCATTTCTTTTTGGCTAGCATCCTTTTTCTGGTGCATGCTTTTAAGGGAGTCTACGGGTTATTATTTTGCGTGTGAATGCGGTTGTCTGAAGAAAAGGCTGCTAAGAAGCTGTTGCGTAGGGAGAAGCGTTATGAGACGGAGCAGTTGATGAAGGAGAAGCGTAGCGAAGAGTATGAGGTGTTAGAGGAGGTTTTTGACCGTTCCACCTTGATGACGATTTATGATTTTCTTAACAAGGGTGTGATGGATGAGATTCACGGCGTCGTTAAGGCTGGGAAGGAGTCGCGGATTTATTGGGCTAAGGATAAGGCTGGAAACGAGTTAGCCGTTAAGATTTACTTGACGGTTTCAGCCGAGTTCAAACGGGGAAAACTTCCATACATCGAAGCGGACCCACGGTTTAAACGAATAAAGAGGGATACGCGTTCGCTTGTTTTCGCATGGGCTCAGAAAGAGTTTAAGAATTTGGAGCAGGCCTACGCTGCAAAGGTTCGTGTTCCGAAGCCGGTTGCTGTGAAAAACAACGTGCTCGTCATGGAGTTTATCGGGAAAAACGGAGTTAATGCGCCTTCTTTGAAGGATGTTTCGCCTCGGAACCCCACACGCATATACCGGATTCTTTTGACTTATTTGAAGAGGCTTTATAGGAAGGCGGGGCTTGTGCACGGCGACCTAAGCGAATATAACATAATGGTTTGGCGTGGGCTTCCCGTTCTCTTCGACGTTTCACAAGCTGTTCCGTTGGAGCATCCTATGGCAGATATGCTGCTGCGAAGAGATTTAAGGAACATAAACCGTTATTTTTCTAAGCTCGGCGTAGAAGTGTTGCCCGAAGATGAATTGTACCGGAGGATTACCGGTTGAGCATGGCAAGCAGCTTTGTTAAGATTCCACGTGAAAGAATCGGGGTTCTGATAGGGCCGAAAGGAAAAGTGAAACAGCAGATTGAAGAAGCGTTACGGGTAAAGCTGGACGTGGACAGCGCAACCGGGGGAGTAACAATTTATTTAGGCGAAGACTCCGAAGACCCCTCTGGAATTTTCAGGGCGAAAGAGCTCGTTCTAGCCATAGGGAGAGGATTTTCCCCTGAGAGAGCTTTCAGACTCTTCGATGAAGAAGCCGTTTTGCAGCTCATCGACTTACGGGACATCGTGGGAAAATCAGAGTCAGACATGAAACGGCTAAAAGGACGCGTAATCGGCAGAGAAGGAAAAACCAGAAGAACAATTGAAGAGCTAACTGAAACGGACATAGCAGTCTACGGACACACAATAGGAATAATAGGCAGCCCGGAAAACGTTCAAACAGCAAGGGAAGCCGTAATGATGCTGCTGAAGGGAAGCCAACACAACACGGTGTACCGGTTCCTACACAGAAAACGAAGAGAAATGAAGAGAAAAATGCTCGAAATATGGGAAAAACCAGAAGAAACGCCGCCGTAAACAAGGCTGAATTTCACGGATGTCTGTATCTTTTACAAGACAAAAATTAGTTTTGGGCTCTCGCACTCAAGATCCACATCATTTTTCAGCGGGGCCAGAGTCGTCATCGCCCTACGGATAATAGGGAGTAAATACTTACATAAAAACCTTAACTATTGTGTATTTGTGTTGAACAGTTATGCTGCAGCGTGTTAAGATTGTTCCTCTGGCTGCTGAAAGCCTAGGTGTCCGGTCAATGTGCACTTATGTGGAAACTCCGGATGTTCAGCTTCTGCTGGACGCTGGAGTTTCTCTATGTCCTAACAGGTTTAGACTTCCTCCGCATCCCAAAGAGTTTGAAGCCATAATGGAGGCTAGAGAGAAAATAGGCGAAGCAGCTGGAAAAGTGGAAGTCGTGACTTTAAGTCATTATCATTTCGATCATCACACGCCCTCCTATGAAGACTGGCTCTGCAACTGGACAGCTGCAAACGAAACAGCCACGCAGATTTACCGGGGGAAAACTGTTTTGCTTAAAAATCCGAGGGAAAAGATAAATTTCAGCCAGCGACGTCGAGCCTGGATGTTCCAGAAGACTGCGGGAAAAACCGCGGAAAAACTTGCTGTAGCTGATGGAAAAACCTTCGTTTTCAACGAAACACACGTGAAGTTTTCAGAGCCTGTTTTCCACGGAGCAAGAGACACAGCTTTGGGATGGGTGCTCATGACAACCGTTGAGTACAGAAACGAAAAATTCATGCACGCCCCAGACGTGCAAGGTCCAATGTGTCAAGAAACGCTGAGGATAATTCTTGAAGAAAAACCCGACATGCTCATGATTGGCGGTCCACCGCTCTACCTAGCGGGTTTCAGAGTGGACCCGCATGAGATTTCCGTAGCTGTAAAGAATCTGGAACGGCTGGCTTCAGAAGTTCCAACAATGATTTTAGAACATCACGTGTTGAGAGACCCGGAGTGGCGGCAGAAACTCAGCGGAGTTTTCGAAGCAGCTGAGAAAGCGGGACACGCGGTTTTGACCGCAGCCGAGTTTCTCGGCGAAGAAAACAGATTCTACGAAGCATTTAGAAAAAGCCTCTACAGGGAATATCCGCCTTCGAAAGAGTTTGAGAAGTGGATGAGGCTTTCACGAGTTAAGAAACGGCTCGTGAAGCCGCCTGTTTAAGCTTCTTAGCGTTTTCTAACCGCTTTATTAATGCTAGGTAAACGAGCACTCCGGAGGCTAAGCCCGCTACGCCGACAATCAATGATTCCGGTGAAAGGAAAACTGTTAGGCTTATACATGAGACGGCTCCTAACACGGGAATAAGCTTTGAAGCCCCAGCGTTTGCTTGATTCAGCTTCAATCCAGCGATGTTAGCGACGGAATAGTAGAAGAGCGAAGCGAAGGAGCTTATGGCAACCATGTTTGCGAGTTTTGTCGAAGCTGCGGCTAGGGTCATCAATAACCCCGTGATAAGCACTGAACGGTATGGAGTTCCATGTTTCGGGTGAAGCTTTCCGATGAAGCTGGGCAGCTGAGTGTTCCGCGCCATGGCGTATGTGACCCTTGAAACGCCGAGAATAGCTGTCAACAGCACACTAGCCGTTGCAAAGAGTGCTCCAACCGAAACAACCACGGTTAACGTTTGGCTGTTTGCCACGCTTATGGCAGTGGATAACGGCGATTCAGAACCAGCCAGGACGGAAGAGCCTACACATCCGACTGCTACGAAGCTGACACAGAAGTATAATGCTGTAGAAACTGCTAGAGAAAGAAAGACGGCTGAAGGAATCGTCTTTTCAGCGCTTTTAATTTCCTCCCCTAACGTTGTTATCCGCGCAAACCCGACATACGCGAAGAAAAGCAGCGCCGCGCCTTGAAAAACGCTTAACAAGTCAACGTTTTGGAAGCTTAGATTTTCGAACCGTATGAAGAAAGCTCCGAAAAACGTGAAAAGGAGTAGGACGGCTACTTTTAACGCGACGAGTATGTTGTTGACCCTCGCGGAATAATGCACTCCGAAGTAGTTTACCGCCGTGAACATTAGACAAAGAGCCGCAGAAACGGCCTTCACGTGGAGTTCAGACGCTTGGAAGCGCAGAAGA
>QMXC01000146.1 GCA_003661945.1 Candidatus Bathyarchaeota archaeon
TACCGAAGAAAAACTGCTAGAAGAGAAGCTAAGAATCGCCGAGGAAAAGTATGAAACCCTATTTGAAAGCGCGGGAGACGGAATTTTCATACTTGACCAGCGCTGGCGCTTTGTTGCAGCTAACAAAAAATGTGAGGAAATGACTGGTTTAAAAAGAAACGATTACATAGGAAAATCCTTCAGAATAGTTGTATCTCCCAAAGATTATCCCAAGGCTCTGAAGCATTACCGCGATGTTTTGAAAGGCAAATCTGTTAGACTAGAGCTGGAAATAAAGCATGCGAAAAAAGGAAAAATTCCGGTTGAGCTAACCGCCGTGCCTTTAAGAAAACATGGAAAAATAATTGGCGCCATCGGCATTGTTAGAGATGTTTCAGAAAGGAAAAAAATAGAGAGGAAGCTTCGAGAGTATTCACTGCGTTTAGAAAAGCTCGTTTCATCAAAGAGCGAGAAACTCAAAGAAATAGAGCAACAATACTCCTTTCTTATGGAACAAGCCGGCGACGGAGTTGTGGTTATACAAGACGGGCTAATCGTCTTTGTAAACAAGAAAGTAGAACAACTAACAAACTACCCAAAAGACCATTTTATCGGCATGCCTTTCACAAGGGCTATCGCACCCGAATACGTGAAGCTTGTTAAAGACCGTTACCAACAACGAATGAAAGGTAAAAACGTGCCTCCAATCTATGAAATTGAACTCATAACGAAAGACGGCGAGAAAATACCCGTCGAAATAAATGCCACACGAATCATTTTCCAAGGTAAACCAGCAGATCTAGTTATTCTCCGCGATCTCAGAGAACGGAAACGCATGCAACAGCAACTATTGGAAGTTGAGAGGCTTGCAACAATGGGGCGCCTCGCTACTATGATAGCGCATGATTTGAGAAATCCTCTGACTAGTATTCGAAATGCCTCTTACTTCCTGAAAATGAAACTTGACAAGTACTCGATAAATGGCGAAATGCGGGAAATGTTAGACATCATCAACAAGGAAGTAGACTTCGCCAGCAACACCATAAATAACCTCTTAGATTTCGCGTCTCCGAACAAACCCAACTTCAAAAAAGTCGATGTTAACCAAATACTTGAAGAAGTGTTATTCTCTATGAAAATAGGCGAAAACGTGAAGTTGGTTAAAAAGTTCGCTCGCCTGCCGAAAATAGAGGCTGATCCCTACCGTCTCAGACGAGTTTTCCACAACCTAATAACTAACGCTACCCAAGCCATGCCCAACGGTGGAAAACTAACCATAGAGACCAAAAAGAGGAAAAACTTTGTGGAAATCTCCATCAAAGACACCGGTGTTGGCATTCCAAACAATAACTTAGAAAAAATTTTCAAACCGTTCTTCACGACGAAAGCGAAGGGAATAGGAATGGGACTAGCAGCATGTAAAAAAATAATTGAAGAACACAACGGGAAAATCGAAGTTAAAAGCCGAGAAGGCTCTGGAACAGTTTTCACGGTTAAGCTACCGCTATTTCAACATCAACAAAACGGAGGTGAAAATTCATGAAAGAGAAAAAAGCCAAAGCAAACATACTCATAGTAGACGACGACGTAAACATCTGCAAAACCCTACGCTTAATCTTAGAAGAGAACGGATACAACGTAGACATTGCACATACTGGAAAAGAAGCCGTCGAAAAATCTAAAAGAAAAACCTACCATGCGGCGCTACTTGACATAAGGCTTCCAGACGTTCAAGGCACAGAACTCCTGACATCGATGCGTGAAACCACGCCTAAAATGGTAAAGATAATGGTGACGGGTTATCCAGCGTTAGAAAACGCTGTCAACGCCCTAAACTACGGCGCCGACGCCTACATAATAAAACCAGTAAACCCCGAAAAACTCATTGAAGTGCTAGAAGAGAAACTGCGCGAACAGAAGGAAAAAGAAGTGATAACTGAAGAAAAAATCGCCGCATTCGTTAAAACAAGAACAGAAAAGCTTCTCCAAGAACTTCAATAGTGCTCCACTCCCATTTTTACGGTTTCCACCAGTTACTTAAGGTTCCAGAACCGGGACTGAACGCGTTTAACCCTACTTACCACAGCTTTCGTCTTCTTTAACGTTCTCTCAGAAACCTTCTGCACCTCGTCTTCAACAGAGTACGGCGCGTTGCACATTTTGGCTATCGCCGCGCTCGCCATTTTCCCTAAAAAACTTAGGCTGTATCCGCCTTCGAGAACAGCCACCACTTTTCCGTTACAACTTCTCGAGGCTATATTCAGGATTTTGCTGAAAATTGTTTCATAACCAAGGGTTGAAAGGCTCAGACTTGCCACGGGATCTGTGTAGTGCATGTCGAAGCCAGCGGAGACCAGAACAAATTCAGGTTTATATTGTTCGGCTATAGGCGAGATTATCTGGTCGAAGGCTTCCAAGTAGAGCGTGTCATTAACTCGAAAGGGAAAAGGAATGTTCACGGTGTAGCCTTCCCCTTCTCCTTCACCAACTTCATCTATGAAGCCCGTTCCGGGAAAACCCGTGGGGTCTTGATGCAAACCGGCGTAGAGCACCTCGGCGCTGTCGTAGAAAATGTCTTGCGTACCATTTCCGTGGTGAGCATCAATATCAATAATTAACACGCGTCTCAAACCCTGATTTCTCACTAGATGCGTCGCCGCTATGGCGACGTTGTTGAATATGCAGAAGCCGCGGGCATAGAAAGCGCCCGCGTGATGCCCCGGAGGTCGAACAAAAGCGAAAGCGTTACGGAACTTTCCTTCACAAACAAGTTTTACCGCTTTCAAACAGCCACCGACCGCGTATCTGGCAACCTCGAAGCTTTCCTTGGAAACAACCGTGTCGCCCAAGTCTAAAACTCCGCCTCCGGAACGGCAATAACGCTCCACGAGCCTTATGTAATCAAGCTCGTGAACAAGCTCCAAATCCTCCAGCGCAGCCATGTCCGGCTTAACCAAACTGCAAAACTCCCTTTCGAAAAACCCGTTTTCCCTCAAACCTTGCATAATAGCCCTGAGCCTTTCAGCACGTTCCGGGTGCCCCCTTCCCGTGTCGTGCCTAAGATATTCATCTGAATAAACAACCGCAGTCTCAGCCACATTTCTCACCATTCTTATCGTGTAGATTATGAAAAGGTTATATGCATTTTACTAAGCATTTCGGTAAACTGTGCGAAATACGACATATACCAAGCCTTCCACGGAAATAAAAAGCTTCAAAACAAAATAGCGTAGTGGAATGGTAGCGGGGGGTCGATTTGAACGACCGATCTCTGGGTTATGAGCCCAGCGGGTTAATCCTGGCTACCCCACCCCGCTAAAATCAAATTTGAACTAACCTTCTCTTAAACCTTTTGAAATGCTGTAGACAAAAGTATATTTTTGTTAACAATTGTGTGGATTAATTTTTTATAATGCTCTTAATAGAAACAGTTATTGCCTTAACAGAATGAGGAGAAAAAGGAGAAGAAACTATGTCAAAAGAAAAACTGTTTCCATGGATTTTAGTGTTGATGCTGGTCTTAGGAGCGATAATGAGTCCGCTTGGAGCTGCGTCGGCTCCCGAAGAAACAGAAATAAGAGTTATAGACCCCACGGACGGAGACACGAGCTTCATATTTTCAACCGACACCACACCGGTAGGCACACTGTTTAACGCTACGGTCTGGGTCTACGAAGTCATAGACCTATACAACTATCAAATTCGCCTTAGCATCGATGACACGCTGTTAAGCATAACTCGTGCATGGATACCAAACTGGGACTCCAACTGGATATTCACCGGTCAAGCGACGTTTGCTCCCCCACCACTGCTTGAGGATGCGGA
>QMXC01000147.1 GCA_003661945.1 Candidatus Bathyarchaeota archaeon
GGGGTCGCGTTCGCTGAAGCCGCCTTCGTCGAGGAGTTGGTTGGCTTCGGTTGTATCGTAGAGGTGGCATAGGTCTTCTAGGGCGCCGCCGGGCTTGATGTCTGGATGTGCATATGCGCCGTAGCATGGGGGCACTACGGTGTAGATTGGCGTGGCGGTTCCTCCGCATATGGTTCCGACTACGTAGCCTCTGTCCATGAGGTGCCAGAGCGCCTCACGGAGGTAGGGGCTGCTGCATGGGTTGGGGTAGACTGGGTTTGGATAGTCGGGGTCTGGCGGGTTGCCCAAGTATTCGTTGGGGTTACAGTTTATGTCGACTAGGAACATGCCGTATTCGGCGCCGTAGCTGAGAAGCTTGATGCTCTCGTTGTGTGGTGGCTGGCTCCAAGTGTCCTGGTAGTCTTTGGGTATAGGCCAGTCAACAATGTCTATTTCGCCGTTCTGGAAACCGACAAACTCGGAGGACTCATCAGCGTAAAGCCTGATCCACAAACGGTCAATACGGGGACCCCAGTTCTCGTAACGGTCATCTTCTGTGCAGTCAGGATAAGTCCAAGCGCTTACAGGTACAACGCTGACAAGCAATGAGACTATAAAGGCAACAGCCATAGCGAATACTAAAAGCTTTCGATCCATTTTTCCTTCTCCCTTCTCATTTCAGCACTATGAAAGAAAGACAAATGATGTTTAAAAGCTTTATGGAAAATACTTACAGTTACTTATTCTCACGCTAAAACTTAAATAAACAATCACTTTGAGTATAGATAGCTATGGGAAGGGGGAGTAGTAAATGGGCTTAAGAATGTATATAGTGAAAAGGATTGTATACACCTTCATATTAATCATGTTTGTAATTACTCTCAACTTTATCATCTTCCTTATGATGCCCGGGGACCCTACGCAACTCTTCATCAATCCAACAGGTAGACTAGACCCAGAGGAAATGGAAAGACAACTAAAGGCTCTCCGAGAAATGTACGGATTAGGGGATCCGCCTCATATACGGTATATTAAAGCTGCGAGGAGCCTTCTAACATGGAACTTTGGAGACTCAATTGTTAGTGGTCAGTCAGTAGCAGGCGAAATGTTAAGGAGACTTCCCTATAGCGTGTTCCTACTAGGAACATCGGTTGCGTTGTCTATAGCTATAGGAATCGTTTTGGGAGCACTAGCCGCTTATAAGAGAGGAAGCACTTACGATACAGTAACGCTTGGAGCATCCTTATTCCTATACTCGGTACCCATCTTCTGGCTCGGCATGATATTCATTTACATATTCTCTACAGTTCTCGGCTGGCTGCCGTCCAGCCACGCCCGCCCAGAATGGGCTCAAGGGGTTCCCATACCATTCACAACAGGATCTTCAGTGACAGCAACCTCATTAAACGCCGAGTTCGTGATAGCCCCTGGATTTACCGAGTTTGTACATGGATATCTTTTGCATGCAACCCTTCCATTAATCACACTTGTGGTCTTCCAGTACGGAGGTTATATGCTTCTTACCAGAGCAGTGATGCTTGAAGCATTAACCGAAGATTACGTGATAACTGCAAGAGCAAAAGGAGTGCCGGAAAGAACTGTTCTCTTCAGACATGCCCTAAAAAATGCTTCCCTACCCTTGATTACTAATATCGCTTTAGGATTTGCAGGCATATTTAGCGGTGCGGTAATCACAGAAACCATATTTACTTATCCGGGAGTTGGAAGATGGATATATGAAGCAGCCGTGACAAGAGACTATAACGTTTTAATGCCTGTTTTTTACGTAATCGCCCTTGCAGTAATAATAGCCAATTTTATAGCAGACCTTGTTTACGGAATAATTGACCCGAGAATAAAATATGAGTAGGTGAATACCATGTCGACAAGAAAAGAAAGAATGAGCTACAACATCAAAAGATTCTTGAATTTCCTAAAGATATTCCTACACAACAAGAGAGGATTGATAGGGCTTCTGATAATAGCCTTCTTCGTTATATGGGCAGTAGGCGCTCCGTTAATAACGCCGTACAATGAATGGGGAGAAGACCCAAATAACCCAGACAGATATCTCGCTGCACCAGCTTTCGCTGTAGAAAATTCGGGCGCACCATCATGGCTAAGACATATCCCACCGATTCTCGGCGGAATACCAACACTCAGCGAAAACATGTACATTATTGACGAGCCTGGACATCCTAAACTGGTTGAGAATGGTGGAGAGTGGAACCTTTCTATACCAGACACGGCGTCGGAAGCAATAAGCATAGACCCAGACTCACCTGAAGACTGGGATGGAAGTACTGCCCCCGGAAGCTTGGCAATCAAATTTAGCAGAGAAAACCAGAAGATGAAAAACGTAAAGGTGACGCTTTACAAAGACTTCTACTTCCCCTATAGTGGACCGCCAGGACTCTATGAAGGATTCATTTCACTCCTAGTTGTAGGAAAAACCAACGACACAGGATATCTCTACGTACCTGTCTACGTAAATGTATTCATGGAAAGACTCGCGGATCAAAAGAAATATGATCTCTGGCCACCGTTTGGAAAGGTGCCGCACGCTGGAAAGAAATGGGTGGAATCAGACTTTATTGCCCCAGGATTTACGCTGAATAAAACTATCGTTGATCCAGAAGCTGTTGAAAAAGGGGGATTTGGGGGAAACGGCACGGTTTACATAGCGAAAAGCCAGTCGGGAAAATTCAATGGAACTGGTGAATACAAGACAGGTTGGATTATTTCCAAGGGAGGAAAAGGTGCGAAACGTACACACATTGACCCCACCTTCTACACCGACACCAGACCAGATCAGTGGGGCTCTCCACCGCAGGTAATTCGAACTTTGTTCAAGAAAACTCCTGGCTGGTACCGGTACGGGGTAGAAATTGTTTTCTTGGATCACTCGGATGAGAAAGAAGTGGAAACAACCGTTTACATAGGCGACTTTGACATGTGGCTTTTAGGCACATGTTTCGGAGTGTTGGGAGTTGACCAATTTGGCCGAGACTTGTTTGCTCAGCTCGTCTATGGAACCAGAATTTCACTTTACGTAGGATTGCTCACAGCTGTGGTAGGAGTTGCAATTGGGCTTTTGGTTGGACTAGCAGCAGGATACTTGGGAAAAGCTGTTGATGAAATTCTTATGAGATTCAGCGACATGCTTATGGTACTGCCCGGGCTTCCCCTACTAATAGTACTTTCGCAGATATTGAGCCCCTCGGTAGAAACGTTAATACTGATTCTAGGGTTACTCGGCTGGATGGGATTCGCTAGAACAGTTAGGTCTCAAGTGCTAAGCCTTAGAGAACGGCCATTTATAGAGGCTGCTAAGGCCGTTGGCGCAGGAAAAGGTCACATAATTTTCCGACATGTCCTGCCGAATGTTATGGGGCTGGTCTACGTTTCGCTTGCTACTTCGGTTCCAGGAGCGATAGTAGCTGAAGCCTCATTGAGCTTCTTGGGATTCGCAGACCCAACAAAAATGTCTTGGGGCAAAATGATGTTCTATGCGCAGCGGAGTATAAGGGATTTGAGAAACTGGTGGTGGATAGTCCCGCCAGGTCTCTGCATTGCATTGTTGGCTTTAGCGTTCATCCTTCTAGGGTTCGCCTTGGACGAAGTGTTGAACCCGAAGCTAAGACTACGCAGATAAACCTTTTCTTATTCCCTTTTTTCGAATAAACTGTTTTTTAGTTTTTACACGACGACGTTTGTGGCGGGTAGGCTCGTCGGCTCCTAAAAGTCCCCAACTGGTTAGAACAGCTCCACAAAGGAACGTACCTATTCCTACAGGAAACATGTAGGCATAAGGATATGCGGTA
>QMXC01000148.1 GCA_003661945.1 Candidatus Bathyarchaeota archaeon
ATGCCAGGAGGGTTGATGCCATAGAGCCGGCCGGTAAGGATACCACAGACGATGTGAACACACTTCTTGGAGCTCAAAATAGTGATGGTGGCTGGGGTTTTGATCTTGATTATGGAAGTGATGTGTATCATACTACCTTGGCCTTATCTGCCCTCAAGACGGCGGGCGTTTCTGATTTGACTGTCACGAATGCAATAAGCTATATAGCATCTCAGCAATACCCTGATGGATCCTTTGGCCTGGCAGAAGAGAGCAAAAGTATATATCTCACATCTCTTGTTGTTCAGACACTGCATAAATTTAGCGGCACCTCTTCTGTCATTAATTCTGCCATTCAATGGTTATTAACAAAGCAGAATCCCGACGGCGGATTTGGCCAACCATCTTCTACCATATTTGAGACCTCCCATGCTTGCATGGCATTGTATGATGTTGATCCCACCACCCCGGCAATCCAGGATGCCCTTGACTACTTGAGTGCCAATCAGGAGCCAAATGGCAGCTTTGCCGACGATATTTATCTGACGGCAGTGGCTGCTCAGGGCCTTAAGACTGCTACCATAGATACCAGTCTCTACGCTGGTCTGAACCTTTTTGGCTATCAGGTGGAGGTACCGGCAGGATATACCTCATATGATATGATAGCCGATTTAGGTGGCGAAGATGAAGTTGAAAAGATTCAGAGATATGATCCTGCTACTGGAAGCTTTGAGACCACCTTCTATGAAAGTGGGGTCCCGGTGGGAGATATATTTGATATTGTGAGTGGTGAAGGATACCTGGTTTACATGAAGGTGGAAAAAACTGTTTCTCAAGTAGGACGGATTGTGAGTGTGAGCATTCAGTTAGAGCCGGGTTTAAATGTCGTGGCCATCCCTTGTGTGCCACTCGGCTATAGTTCATATGATATGCTTAGGTACCTGGGATCTCCAGATGAGGTGAGCAGCATCCAGAAATTTGATAAAGAAACCGGTGCTTTTCAGACTACCGCTTATTTTGATTCACAGCCTTCAGGTATTAACTTTGATATTGTAAATGGGGAGGCATATCTGATCCATATGAAGGTGGCTAAAAAAGTAGACTTTCCCATGGAAGCTATTGAGGTAGATTATGTTATAAGTAAAGGGGAATCGGTGAGCGATAGCAGGAATTTCCAGGGCGATTCTGACCTTCTGGATCAGGCAGCCTATTATACAGAAACCCAGATAGGGGTCCCTGACTTTGTCACCTATACTACCACTGGTATATCCAGAGTGTCTGATACAGATATAGAGGTTTCTTTCTCCATAGAGGTCTCAAGCACGGCCCCAGAGGGGATATATGAATTTCAGGTGGAATATGGCCTGCTGGATAGTGAAAACAATCCCTTAGAGCCATTAACCAATAATATCTTTTCATTTAGGATAAAGGTAGTGCCTTGATGTCAACACAACCAATGTGTGAGGTAAACCATGATAAGAGATAAAGGAACAAAGGGGGTTCTATTAGGAGCTTTAGTCGCTTTGCTTATTATGTTGCCCATAAAGGCAATTGGAGGAGTGCCATCTGTTAAAGACATAATGGTTACTGATGTTACCACTAGATCATTTTCTGTCATCTGGGCCTCCAGTGAGCCAAGTTACCCTGATTTAAATGTATATGATGACCCTGATGGCACTATCCCCACATGGGGTGCCGTAATCACATCCCAACCTGTTGAAAGTGGAGATTCGTGGATTGGAGCCCTGGCAGAAGATAATGGGGTAATGAAAGTAAGGGTAACAGGGCTTTTACCCAATACCACCTATTATTTCCAAACAGTTACCACATCTAAAAGTACAAGTGATACCACTATCTATCCTGACTCAGCTCCTCTTAGGTCTGTTACTACAGAGGCCTTGACCGTGAGGAATAAGGCCTCTGGAGAAGATGTGGTGCCTTTTAGCAATGATCTCATTGTAGAGGAATGCTACCTCAATGATGGAGTAACTCCTGCTGAAGGGACCCTTTTGGTAGCTACTGTGGAGGGTGGTGATTATCCTGTTACTGCCTTTATAGGTGATGGGATAGATCCACCGTATGCACTCATTGATTTAAATAATCTCTTTTCTCGGAATAGCCATGAAAGCCTAGATGTCACCAAAGGGGAAAACCTTACTCTGGTAAACTTTAGAGGAATGCTGGGAAATTCTGCTATAACCTATTCGGTGCCTGAGGATCTAGGATTGAGCGAAATTAAACTTCCTGACCCTGCCCTTTTACCTGGCTGGAATATGATCTCCTTTCCGTTAGAGCCCGAGGTGACAAGCACCGAGACCGTTCTGGCCCCTATATGGGATAAGTTTTCATCCATATGGGCCTATGACGCACAACTTGATAGATGGTTCCGATACGATCGGTTTGGACCCCCATTTCTTAATGACCTTCTGGATCTGCATTGCTGCAAAGGTTACTGGATAGTTATGAATGAGGGGGCCTCACTCAAGATAAGTGGGCAAATGTGCGATGAGCCTATACCCATATATAGTGGCTGGAACCTGGTAGGATACCACTCTATGGAGACACAGGGTATTCCAGCAGTGCTGGACCCCATAGCATCTGTATTAGAGTGTATCTGGAGCTATGAGACAGGAACTGACAAGTGGAGAAGGTATTGTCCAGGGGGCCCACCCTTCCTCAACGATTTGGAATGGGTAGAGCCTGGGAAGGCATACTGGATTAACGCTACTGGGAATGGCAATTGGTAAGAGGAGTTAAAATTAGGAATAAATGGAGGTTAGTGATGATGCTTACTAAATTATGGAAGGCTTCTATAATCCTCTGTTTTGGGCTAGTGTTTTTGTGCTCCGATCAAGTGGCCTTTGCCATGCCTCAAATGGACTTCACCCTCTATGGCCGCGCTACGGTGAGGGGTAAAGCTTTAAGGAGTTCAGATACCAATCACATCATTACACTTGAAGTAAATGGGGTTGAATTAGTGCGATATATCATGGGAAGCTCCGCTTCTTATGGGGATTACTATGTTTTAAAGGTCCCTATGGATAGCGATCCTCGGGTTAGGGATAAGGCCTATAGAGGAGATATAGCTAAGGTATTCATTAATGGACGCCCTATATCTGAAAACCCCGTTACTATTGGCAGCCCTGGAGAGACAGTTTTGCTTGATATAAGTATACGGTAGTAGCTTTTTGGAGGCAATACAAAAAAGTATAAAGCTTATTAAAAAGGAGGAGGTAATGATTATGTTTAAGAAGATCATGACAGTATTTATTCTGATTAATGTCCTGCTTCTGGCAGGAAGTACATCCGTCCTTGCTAAGCCACAGCCAGATTTTACTTTTTGGGGAACAGCCTATGTGAATGGAGTACCTTTAACTCAAACCGATACGGACTATACAATAACCCTTGAGGTCGATGGAATAGAGCTAGTCCGATATACTATGGGTGATATTCCAACTTATGGGGATTTTTACGTTTTAGCGGTACCCATGGATGATGACCCTGCAGTTACTAACAAGGGCCAGGCAGGAGATACTGCCTATATTTACATTAACGGCAATCCTGTAGACGAAAACCCCCTTACTCTGGGAAGTTATGGAGGCACACAACAGCTTAATATCCATGTGACAATTGGCGAACCTGAAATAGATGTTACCCCTATGTCCCTTGACTATGGAGATGTATTCATCGGCTCTTCTTCCTCTTTATCAGTAACCATTGCTAACACTGGAACGGCTGACCTTGAGGTAACAAGTATAGAATTAGGGGTAGGCAGTAGTTCA
>QMXC01000149.1 GCA_003661945.1 Candidatus Bathyarchaeota archaeon
AAAACCGCTAGTGAAACACCGCACACCGGCAACCTCGTATACAAAAGCATCAACAAATACACGTCTATCCACGCTAAACCTAAGAAACATGGAAAACTGAGACCTCATGAAAGTATCCTCAAGATTTTCCGTGAGAAACAACATAAAAAACAACAAAAATTTTGAATGGAAACGAAAATCTATGGACTTAGCAGCCAAGATTTTCTAGTTCCGAGAGCCGCGCCACATGCCTTTTCGGAATAACCAGCACGTGCCCCGGGTTAACTGGTTGAATATTCTCCGGCTATATAGGTGGGCTTTCTCCAGATAAAAGTTGAACGAAAACTATCAGGAAACCCGCTATGCAGAGGAAAAGACCTATTATTGAAATCTCCATCCCTACGAGTGGATCAGCCGGATTTGTTAAATACAATCCGTAGATGCAGAGAAGAAAACCCGTGAATATCGTTGCTAAGCCTATTGTAAGGGCGCTTATTCGCATTATACTTTCCTCTTTATCATTAATACTTGGAGCGTTTAGAAATTTAAGATTGTGAAGCTGGAATTAACATTTTAGATATTCTCTTTCTTTTTCGTCATATTACCGCCTTTGAAATAACCCTCTATAAACTCGGATTCGTCTTGTCTGTTGAGAAAGAAGTTACCCTAAACCATAGAGGAGAAAGGTGGATTTCCGTGGTGAAAAATTATTTCGGCGACGAAATCGAGGTAATCGAACGGACAGTTAATGGAAAGAAGGTTCGAGTGAAATGGGACTGGGCGAACTTCAAAACCACCGAAGGCTTTCCAGTAGATGACAACTTGATAAACTGGGTAATAGGGCAAGAACGCGCCTTGCAAGAATGTTTCCTCTGCCTAGACGAGTGGGTTCACAAACTTAAGCACTTAGAGGAAAGCAAATGGTATGAAAGATGGAGTGACCCGAACAAGGAGAAGCCTCAAGCAAAAACCGTTATCAGCCCGGGTCCTTACCTGCTTTTGCTTGGCGAACCGGGAACCGGAAAATCCTTGATAGGAAGAGCCTTGTCCGAGAAGCTTACCCAAATCTATAGGGAACACGGCATAAAACTCTTCGATGTCCTATGCTGGAAGAACCCAGCTATTCCAAGCGAGCCTAAAATTTCAATTCACAAAGCAGGCGAAGGAAAGAAAATCCTTCGAAAAGAACAAATGAAAGAGCTCAAACGAAAGTTTGTAACGAAAGTTGGATTCAAAGCGCTTCAAGTGTTTCTGATTTTGATGGGCGTATTCCTCATAAGCCTCGGCTTCTACTTCATTATTCAAGCGTGGCAAACGTGGAACGCAAACCCGCCGTTCTTAGGCGAAACACTTCAGGAATACTACAACCACGATTTTCTCAATTATCTAATAAACCGGTTCGTAAGCCTTGTCCAGCTGACTTTCATTCCGGGCGGAAGCTTGATTTTCATAGGCACTTTCATGTGGTGGTTTTCGAGGCTAGGCGGCTCGGTAGCCTTGAAAGGGATTTCGGGAGCGCAGCAGTCCGATGTGCCCAAACTTATCGTGGATAACAGTTCGGGAAAAGCCCCATTTATAGACGCGACCGGGCATAGAAGCGCTCAGCTTTTCGGTTCCATAGCTTGGGACCCGTATCAGACTGGCGGCTTAGGCACTCCTGAACATCAGCGAGTAACGGCGGGTGATGTCCACCGCGCTTGCCTTGGCATTTTGTATATTGACGAAATCAAGAACCTAAGCCCGGAGGAAGCAGTTACGCTGCTAACGGTTCTCGAAGAGGGGCAGTTGCCGATAACTCTCCGAGGTCGTTGGCACGGCGGAGACACGGCTGCTATGGCTGTTTCAACAGAACCCGTTCCATGCATAACCTTCCTCGTAGGCGCTGGAAACTTCGACGCCATAAATCAGATACACCCTGCGTTGATGGACCGAATATACGGCTACGGCAAAGTAGTGCGAATGAACAACGAAATGCCCAACACCGTGGAAAACCGGAGAAAATACGTTCAGTTCATTGCACAAGAAGTTGAAAGGTTCCATCTGATTCCCTTCAGCCGGGAGGCATGCGAGGAAATAATCGAAGAAGGCAGACGTAGAAGCAACCGAAAAGACGCCTTAACAACGCGTTTCCGTCCATTAATCGCGATAATAAAAACCGCGGCTACCCTAGCCATGAACGAAGGATGCAAAGTTGTCGAAAGACGCCACGTAGTAGAAGCAATAGAAAACCATTGCAAAACCATTCAACGCCAGATACTCGAGCATCAAATGAGCGAAAGAGGAAAATTCTTAGAGATAAAACCTGAAGGCGCCAAACTCGGACAAGTCTACGGCTTAGCCGTGGTAACAGACCCCTACAGCGGCGAAATGACCGGAAGCATCCTATGCGTTAGGGCGACCATGAAGAAAAAGAACGAAGTTTCACGGGACTATTCCTTTAAAGGCTACTACAAGGTCACGGGAATAGCCAAAGACAACAAGTTCATCTCCGACAGCGTCGCCAAGGTTCGAAGCGTGATACTGCAAAAATACGGCGTAGACATAGCCCAAGACTATTTGACGCACATAGATTTCGCCCAGTCCTACGGCGTAGACGGACCATCAGCCGGCGTAACCATGACCATATCCCTCTGCTCATTACTGGAAGGACGCCCAGTAAGGCAGGACGTGGCAGTAACGGGCGAAATCAACCTAGGCGTCGGCGATTCCATACCAGTCACAGCTGTTGGAGGGCTATACGAGAAGATAAAAGCTGCGGAAAGCTGGGGTTTCAAGAAAGTTGTTATTCCGAAGAAGAATTTTGAACATTCGATAGACGTCAGCGATTACAAGATTGAGGTTGTGCCCGCCGAAACGCTGGACGACTATCTCCGCGAATGCCTACTTTAAATCATCCTTTCCTTTTCAAAAACTTTAAGGGTTATTTATAGCTTCAATAATCTCTATGTGTCCCCTCAAAATTATTAACGAGACCTACACTTTTTCGACGAAAGGCGAAATAGACTTTGTCGACCTAACCCAAAAGGTGCACGAAGTCGTAGCTAGGTCTGGAGTAAAAAACGGGCTGGTCCACGTTTTCGCGCCTCATGCGACTGGAATTTTGATTTTGACCGAAAACGAGTACGGGCTTCTAAACGACATCAAAAGCTTCCTCGAGAAAATCATTCCGAAACGCGGAGGCTACCAGCATCCCTCCAACGCCCATTCACATTTACGGTCGATGCTGCTTCCTCCGGATAAAACCTTACCCATAGTGAACGGACAAGTATCCTTCGGAACTTGGCAGTCGCTTCTGTTCGTCGAAACAGACGTGTACCCACGTAGAAGAACCGTAATCATACAAGTAATAGGCGAATAGGCAAGGAACCAAAACACAAGGCTTCGACAAAAACAAACTCCGAAAAGGCGGAAAGCACGAATTTTTAAAACTAGAATTCATAAAATAAATTTCCAAAAATAGAATTTTTCAAATTTTATTTCAAAAACTTAATCTACGTTATTGTTTCGCTCCTTTTCCACGAAAATCCTCTCGTATCAAAAATTGTTCGATTAACATTGCTCCGAAACCGGGTTGTTGGGAGCTATTTTGAAAAATGTTTAGGGGATGGGAGAAGCATGATGTAGAGAATAATTCGGAATAAAGACATAGCACCTTTCTTATGTATTTTTAAACTTCGATGTTTTTCGGATAGAAGATTTGCTAGTGTTGGAAGGTATTTTGCTTGTAAGTGATAAGTAAAATGCTAGAATAATGAATGCGT
>QMXC01000150.1 GCA_003661945.1 Candidatus Bathyarchaeota archaeon
AGATAGTTTTTTTAGGCACGGGCGGCGGGAGGTTTGCTATGATAACTCAGAGGCGGCGCACAGCTGGAATTAGAATAATAAGCGAAAAAGCCAACGTTCACCTAGACCCCGGACCAGGGGCGCTCGTCTACTCGATTAAGGAAGGGTTAGACCCGCAGAAGCTGAACGGCATCCTCGTTTCTCATTGTCACCCAGACCACTACACAGACGCAGAAGTTTTGATAGAAGCCATGACTCGAGGAATGACCCGAAAAAGAGGAGTGCTCGCCGCCCCTAGAAGCGTGCTAAAGGGCAGCGAAACTTGTCAACGCGTCATATCAACCTATCATCAGTCTATGCCCGAACAGACATTAATCCTCGAAAAAGGCGTAGAATTCCAGATTCAAGACCTAAAAATTAAGTCGACGGAAGCGCGACATACGGAACCGGACACGGTAGGCTTCAGATTTGAAACCACAGCGTTCGGAGACTTTGCCTACACGAGTGACACGGAATACTTCGAGGGCATAGGCGAATATTACCGAGGAGTGCGGCTTCTGCTGCTCTGTGTTATGCGTCCTTCAGGGAAACCGTGGAAGGGACATATGACAACAGACGACGCGATAAAAATCGTGCGAGAGGCAGGCCCTGAACAAGTCATCATAACCCATTTGGGGATGCAGATGATTTTCCAAAGTCCCTTCAAAGAAGCGAAGAAAATTCAAGAAAAAACAAGCGTCCCCACATTGGCTGCTATGGACGGGATGCGCGTGATGCTTGCGGAAGAAATAAAAATTGAAACTCCATCTAAACGGGGGCAGTCAGCCTTAAACACATTTATTTAACAATTAATTCAATGTCTTCAGAAGGCGCGAACATGAGGTTGGTTATTCGAATAGGTGGCTCGGTTATAGCTTCACCAGTAAACGTGGAGCTGATTAAGAAATACGTGCATATGCTTGAACAGCTGAAAATCCAAGGACACGAGGTCGTTGCAGTAATAGGTGGAGGAAAAACCGCGAGGAAATTCATAGAAATCGCCAACAAACTCGGACTCGGCGAAAAAGACCAAGACGAAGTTGCAATTTCCATTTCAAGGCTTTTCGCCCAACTATTCATAAAAAAGCTGGAAAAAATTAGCTGCGGAAAAGTTCCCACAAGTTTAGCGGAAGTTACGCGTTACTTGGATGAGGGAAAGCTGGTGGTTATGGGCGGGTTGAAGCCGGGGATAACCACGGACACGGTTGCAGCTATGGTTGCAGAGAAAATAGACGCCGATTTAATCGTGAAAGCCACAGACCAGGAGGGAATATACGATAAAGACCCCCGGAAACATAAGGATGCTGTAAAGCTTGACCGCGTAAGCATCGAAAATTTAACACAAATCTTCGAACGGGACAAGCACGAGGCAGGAATACATCAGATTCTAGACCCGGAAGCGGTGAAAATTATTCAGAGAGCCCGTCTAAAAGTGGTTGTTGTAAACGGGTTCAATCCGGAAAACGTCTTGCTTGCGGTTAAAGGTAAAAAAGGGATAGGAACGTTAATCGAATAACTATCGGTTAACCATTCGGAGCAATTGACTTTTATTTGGAACTCCTTCCATTCGGTTATTACCGATAATTATTGTCGGCGTATCTTTCACCTTGTTGATTTTGGCTGAAAACCATCCTCTGATGCTCGCGAGGTCGTAGATTTTGAGTTCCAGCCCATATTCCTCAGCTACCTCTTTCGCGATTCTCATTGCCGATGCATCATCACGTGATACGTGTTTCTCAAATCTGTGCTCCGGGGGATACCCTCCCCATACCCACGCTTTCGATTGAGAATCAAACGGCTTAACAATCCACTTCGTCTTTACGAAAACCATAATTCGCTTCGGCATAACCCGCCCATGCTAATTAAAAGCGAATAGGAGAAATAAGTTTTTGTCACGTCGTTTATGTCTGGTTTAGATGATACTTGCAGCAAATTTAATTAGGGATATGCCTATTCCTTTTACATGACGAAGGATATTAGGTCCACGCTCTGATGCTGTATATGGAGATGATGAAGGATGGCAGAGATAGGGCTTAGATCGCCGATGCTCGTCAGGGATGTAATGAGCAGTCCGCCCATAACCGTAGATGAAGATACCCCAGCCGACCAGGTAGCTCAGGCTTTGAAGGAGCACCGTGTAGGCTGCGTAATCGTAACCGGGAAAGAAGGAAAACCTCTAGGCATAATAACCGAACGCGACCTCGTCTTAAGAGTTCTAGCTAAAAATCTCATCCCAAGCCAAGTTACAGCAAAAGAGGTTATGAGCAGTCCGCTCATGACTATAGATCCTTCGGAGACGTTGACCGAGGCTGCTCGGAGGATGAGTAGACTTAACATTCGAAGGCTGGGCGTAGTTTACAAAGGGCGGCTTGTCGGCATAATTTCAAGCAAGGATATATTGGCGATAATGCCTGAGCTTATGGAAACCATGCAGGAAAAGGCGCGTATAGAAAGCGCTAACTTGGAGGAAACGTTAGAGTCTTCGTCTCTCGCTGGCTACTGTGACAACTGTGGGATGTGGTCGGATGACCTTAAAGAGGTTGAAGGACAATTTTTATGCGTAGATTGTAGAACGGAACTTGAGGAAGAATGAGCGGGGCGACTGTTTGCGTGTAGCCGAAATCATGAGTAAAAACTTTCCGTTCATACGTGAAGACGAACTTGTGACAAAAGCCCGCGCTATGCTCCGTTCCCATCGCACGAGAATTTTACCCGTAGTAAACTACGACAAACGGTTGCTCGGAATTATTTACAGACGAAACATCATGGCGATAACGTCCTCCGTATCTGCGATACGAGTCAAAGGTTTAATGGAAAACCCGCGGCTTGTAGCTGTGCTAGATGAGGATGGTTATTCCGTAGCGAAACGGATGGTTAAGCTAGATGAGTGGTATGCACCCGTAGTAGAGACAAAGGAAAATAAGCTATACAAAGGCGTGTTAGGACTCGAAAACTTCATTGCACACTTTTTGAAAACCGGCTCCTCAAAGCTTTCCGAAACATTAGAAAGCATAATGTCCCGCGAAATAGTCACGTGTTCGCCAGATGACGAAGTTGACAACGTATGGCGTTTGATGCAGAGAAAAGCCTTCGCTGGACTTCCAGTCGTGAAAAAGGATAAACTGGTCGGCATGGTAACTCAAAAAGACTTTCTGGACTCAGGTGCGGTGATGCCTACTTTCGAGTCGAAAAAGGGGAGATACAAATCGCCGCCGAAAATCTCAGCGATAATGAAAACCTCTGTAATATCTCTTAAACCGTCAGCCACAATACGCAAAGCAGCCGAAATAATGCTGAATAAAAACATTGGGCGTCTACCCATAACCGACGAAAAAAATAGACTGGTTGGGATAGTGGACCGAGAAGACATCGTGAGAGCTTTCCTCTATGTTTAACCGAGTTTAGGAGATGAAAAATTGAGCAGAAGAGAAGGATATCGGAGAAGCCTACGCGAAAAAGGACCCTTTTCGCTGAAAACCCATCCGCCGCGAAAAACCGAAGGAGAAATTATGAAAATCGCCAAAACCACAGTTGTTACGATGGCGCCCACAACCCCCATATACGACGCTCTCCAAATAATGAACAAGCAAGGTTTCCGCCGGATACCCATCACGACGCCGGGAAAGAAACAGCTTATAGGAATAGTAACCGCCATGGACATAGTGAACTACCTAGGCGGGGGCGAAAAATTCCAGATTATACAGCGAAGGTTC
>QMXC01000151.1 GCA_003661945.1 Candidatus Bathyarchaeota archaeon
CTTCGCAAATCACAGCTGTTGGCTTTGTCTCCTCTGCTTTTTCTATAAACTCTCGGGTCATCTGGGGTTTTGAGCCGTGCATTCGGAAATCGCCCGTATAGACAATGGTTCCTTCCGAGGTGTGGATTAGAAAGCCATAGGCTCCGGGGACGGAGTGGTCCACGTGTATGGGCTCTATTTCCACGTTGTTTATCGCTATTTTGTCTCCTGTTCTGAAGCCGTGGAACAGTATTCCTTCAAAGTTGAATTCCAGTCCTTTCGGGCGTATCTTGCTGAAAGCCTCCAGCATCAGCTTAGCTGTTTCCCCGCAGTAGACAGGGATTTCCCGTTTCAAGAATGATATATATGCTGCGTGGTCCATGTGGGCGTGGGAGAGAAAAACAGCGTCCACGTCTGCTTCGGTTTCTTTGTCGAAGGCGTAGACGCCCCGTATTTTCGGTAAAATTTCAAACTCGAGTAGGCTTTCCTCGCTTTTCGGCGAGAGAAAAGGCGAAGAATAATACTGAGCTTTCAATGTGAAAGACATACCGAAATCGAAGAAAATCTTCGTGTCTCTGTCAACGAGAAGAATTTTGTTGCCGCCGATTTCGTTTACTCCGCCGTAAAAGGTTAGGCTCGTTTTAGCTTTCACCAAGGCTTACATTCTCCTTTTTCACGGCTTCCTTACAAAGGTTTGAGATTGCGAAGAGAACGTTGGGAAGGGTGAAGATGCTGAAAACCTTAGTGTATAGCGGCGAAGCTGCTTTTTCCACGTTTAGTGGTTTGCCTCCTGCGTTTAGATAGCCTCGGATGAAGGCTTGGGTTAGCCACCTAACAGTTTTCACCTTCGTTGTCAACGAGGCGTAGTGTCCCGCATAGTAGAGAAACTCCGCTATGTCCCAAGGCTGATTCCCATTTCTCGAGGCTTGCTCCAAGTCTAGAAAGAAGATTTCGCCTTCTGAAACCATGATGTTTTCCGGTTTTGTATCTCCTAAAGAGACCCCTAACGCGTGGATGCGTGCCATTTCTCCGCCTACTTTCTCTATTATCTTAAGCTCGTCGGTTATTTCCTTCCTATATTCGGCTTTGAATATCCTTTTTATGACTTCGGTCAGCTTTTTCCCTTCAACGTATTCTCTGAATAGAAGACGTTTTTCCATGCTTACGTGGAGGATTTTCGGCACATGGAAGTTTTGTGATTGTAGAAGCTTGTTTATGGCGTATTCGCGTTCAAGCCTTGAGAGTCCTTGAACAGCGAAGGTTTGGGTGCCGAGGCTCCATAAGGCGAGGGAGAACCATTTGAAGTTTTGCCAGTCCATGAAACGTTTCGCCACCATTTTTCTTTCATGAGTATCTTCCTTTATCCGGATTAGGTAAACGTCGTTTAGGATTCCGCCAATATCTTCTGTTTCTACAGTGAAGCCCTTTTCATCCGAAACGAGCTTCCTAGCAAAATCTTGGATGTCCGTTCTATCGGCAAGCGAAACTTTTCCCAAAGGAGTCGAAACGTAAACGTGTTTCCGCGGATTCTCCAACAGACGAAACAGCTTTTCTTCGTCTGCGTTCGAGTAGGGCTTAAGGAGCTTCTCGCGATACTGGGAAAACGCGTTTATGGTTTTAGGCAGCAGTCCCAACGTGTAGCCGAAAAAGGCTTTCTGAAAATTCTTGAAGAAAGATAACATCTGCATCTTTATCCGCCCAGTTTTCCTAACGAGTTTCTCTGTTATCCGTATGTATCCTTCATCAAACTCTATTACTCCTTCCTTTTCCAGAATTTCAAAAGCTTTTTCGAACCCTTCCATAAGCCTTCTTTTCTCTCTTTCTTTGAGCATGCAAACGAAGCTGTGAATGGCTAGGGGGAAAAGCTTCGCGCGGCGTGTTACAGATTCGTAGAGGAAGTATTCTGGTTCTATTAGTAGTTCTCTGCTAAGTTCTGGATATTCGATGATTAGGTTTTCCAGAAGTTCTCGAACTACGCGTTTTTTGGCAGCTACCTCATGCTTCGCGAAATACTCTTCGTTGGCGATGGCGTGGTAAGCGAAAAGGATTTTCTCAGCTACAACCTCGCCTATTAACGCTTTTTCCACGTCTTTCTCGAAAACCCACTGGTCTACAGCTGAGACTACGAGGCTGTTTTTGTTTAGCGGTTTGGCGTAAACTAGTATTCGGGGCTGGAAGTCCCGAATCACGGCTAAAACATCAACGTCTACTTCGCGTTTAGGCGCGTTTTCCAAGGCGGCTAACCCGCAGACGCATATGCCTACTATCTCGTTGGAACCAGCTATTTTTCTGCAAATCTTCAGAACGTTTCTGTTCAGCTCTTCGTTTAGCCTCAAACGCAAGCACCTTTGCTAGAAATCTTAAACCGTAGCCTAGCCATCACAACATATTCGGCGAGGATGAATTAAGTTTTCTCCAAGTTTCGGAGCCTTCCGCGCAGTTATGGCAGGTTTTTAACTTTGTGTAGGCGGTGACGTTCGATGTATAGGTCTATTTTTCCCGAAGAATCTATGGTGAACTCTACGGGCGTTTTTTCGCCCGGAGCCAAAATTGCGTAGAATTTAAGGTTTTCAATTTGGTCGTTTTCCGGAATTAGCGGAAGGCTCATTTCCATGAGTTTTTCTTTCGATTCTAGATATAGCATGGCGCCTTTCTTTACAACTGAAAGCTTGACTATTCCCTTGTAGGATTCGTATACTCCTGTTAGCATGTTAAGTTTCTTCTCTATCTGGAAAAACGGGATTTCTTTTTCCGGGTCTTTTCCCATGAAAAATGCCAGTATGCCCAGAACTATGGGCGGCGGAATTCTACCTATGTTCGATGCTTCCGCTACTCCTATTCTTAGTTCTGGAATAAACGCAAGGTTGGCGCTTGAAACCCCTGTGGAGCCGCCGTGAGCCACTAGTTTGTAGCCGAGAAAGTCTTCGGCTATCGCCCAGCCGTATCCGTAGCCTTCTCTTCCGTAGCTTCCATAATAGCTGCGGAACATGTCGGTTTCAATGTGAATTCGCTGCATTTCCTGGAGGAGGGATGAGCTGAGGATTTTTGCTTCTTCGAATGTTCCGTTGTTCATGTTTGCGGCGAGGTAGTTTGACAGTTCCATGACTGAGCTTAGCAGTCCTCCGGGCGCGTAGATGAACTTGTGGAATGGGTGTCTTGAAGGCGTAACCGTTACTGTTCCGTTTTTCGTTTCGACTAGATATGGAGTCATGACATCTGGGTCTTTCTCGAATTCCTCTTTGAGGAAAGTTGACCGTTCCATTTTTAACGGTTTCAGAATGTTTTCTCTAACGTATTCTTCGTAGGGTGTTTCGGCTACTCTTTCGATGATTTCGCTTAGGAGGGTGTTGCCGGAGTTGAAGTAGAAGAATCTTTTCCCCGGCTCGGCTGCTACTTCTTTTGAGGCGCCGTTGATGTGTAGGAGAAAATCTTCTAGGCTGGCTAGGGGAACCCATTTTTCGTCTATCCCAGCCATTCGGGAAATGAGCACTTCCGCCACGCCGAGGTCGGGTATGCCCGATGAATGCGTTAGCAAGTGGTGAATTGTTATGGGGTCTTCCCTGCTTCCCAGCTTGAAGGGCACATACTTGCTCACGGGGTCATGTATGTCCAGTTTTCCTTTTTCAGCGAGCTGCATTATGGCTAGGGCTGTGAAAGATTTTGTGCACGAGCCTATTCCGAAAAGCGTGTTAGGGGTCGCTGGAAGGTTTTCCTTAACGTTTCGCGCGCCGAAACCCCGTGCATATATGAC
>QMXC01000152.1 GCA_003661945.1 Candidatus Bathyarchaeota archaeon
CACCTATATCTACAAAAGCGAAAGTAGTTTCCACACTACTAAGTTCTTCTGAAACCAAGGTATTATCAGAGACGTCTGTTTATCATGCAAGTTTCCACACTACTAAGTTCTTCTGAAACCCTCCAAAATATTTGGCTGCCTGTGAAAAAGGAAATAAGTTTCCACACTACTAAGTTCTTCTGAAACCCTGTTAGGTATTTATGGCGTTCAGGAGATATTGCTTATGGTTTCCACACTACTAAGTTCTTCTGAAACTATAAAGCATGTGGTCATTTTGGTAAGAACCTCAGGGTTTCCACACTACTAAGTTCTTCTGAAACTGGTGATTTCTGTGAATAGTTTCGATGCTTTCTTTTCGTTTCCACACTACTAAGTTCTTCTGAAACTTATAGTATTGATGAATTACTGGAAAGTGCAAAGGTTGTTTCCACACTACTAAGTTCTTCTGAAACACGTTCTATTACATCTGTGGCCTCAAGGGTGATGACTCGTTTCCACACTACTAAGTTCTTCTGAAACACATTACAACGGATCCCAGAGAACAGTTACTCGAAGTGTTTCCACACTACTAAGTTCTTCTGAAACTATTTCACAGTGAAACCGTCAGTATCAGCATATTCATTGTTTCCACACTACTAAGTTCTTCTGAAACGATGCACTAACATCACTTGCGATAGCAACTCTTCCTTGTTTCCACACTACTAAGTTCTTCTGAAACTCTGTTTGTACTTTCCTCTCTTCATTCCACTTCTTTAATGTTTCCACACTACTAAGTTCTTCTGAAACAGAAGAAGAACCAGTTGATTACTTTATAGCGTTTACTGAGTTTCCACACTACTAAGTTCTTCTGAAACTCATTGCAATAAAATACCTAAGGGTATATAATTATACCGTTTCCACACTACTAAGTTCTTCTGAAACGGTGAGGGTAGTATGTGAGCGAACGATAGATAATTCGAGTTTCCACACTACTAAGTTCTTCTGAAACAAAGTCGTTTTTACCGGGAATTTCTACACGAACTCCACGTTTCCACACTACTAAGTTCTTCTGAAACTATTTATCACTCCACTTATTCTTAGCCATCTCATCTCGTTTCCACACTACTAAGTTCTTCTGAAACCGGGGGTGATAGTGAGGATGGATTATGTGCGTGAAGTAGTTTCCACACTACTAAGTTCTTCTGAAACATGAAATAGACCTCACCTGCTTTACCACGATATGGTTGTTTCCACACTACTAAGTTCTTCTGAAACTCTCTTTTATATCCATCTTCGCTTCACCTCTTTGGTGTTTCCACACTACTAAGTTCTTCTGAAACGAAGTTAGAAAAGAAGGGGGAGATGTGAGATGGTGAGGTTTCCACACTACTAAGTTCTTCTGAAACTTAACTATACTTGCATTTACCTCATCGAAATAGCCTTGTTTCCACACTACTAAGTTCTTCTGAAACCTTCTCTTCGCTTGTTTTCATCTTTTATACTGTCAGGTTTCCACACTACTAAGTTCTTCTGAAACAGTGATCGAAAAGCTTTTATATACCCTATATCTTATAGTGTTTCCACACTACTAAGTTCTTCTGAAACTCATAGAAGAGGAAGCAGAGGAGATCTTGGAGAGATGTTTCCACACTACTAAGTTCTTCTGAAACATCACAATACGGTTATCCAAAAAGTTATCTCGATTGGCGTTTCCACACTACTAAGTTCTTCTGAAACATATTCTTCACCTGAGAGGCGTTGAGGCATTTCCGGAAGTTTCCACACTACTAAGTTCTTCTGAAACCAGTGGAAACCTCGAAGGGACATGGAAATTCGAAAGCGGGTTTCCACACTACTAAGTTCTTCTGAAACCTGGATTTTTTGTTTGCCATTCCTCGCTCTCGCACTTAGTTTCCACACTACTAAGTTCTTCTGAAACTTTTCCATCACCAATATTATCTTAGATTTATCCCTATAGTTTCCACACTACTAAGTTCTTCTGAAACGATTGGGCTCAGTTTTTCGCTGTTCATTCTGAAGAAGGTTTCCACACTACTAAGTTCTTCTGAAACTTCTTTTATTTTCAGTTTCGTACTCATAAATATCATCTCCGTTTCCACACTACTAAGTTCTTCTGAAACCCAGTTCTAAGATATTGAATAGTGGTAAGACCAATGTGTTTCCACACTACTAAGTTCTTCTGAAACACCTTATTTCCAAAACCATCTATTAAAATATCAAAGTTTCCACACTACTAAGTTCTTCTGAAACCTTCTTAATGTGCTACAAGTCGAAGAGACGGGAGGGTCGTTTCCACACTACTAAGTTCTTCTGAAACGTGATAAAAGACCTTCTGAATAATCTTGGTTATCGGAATAGTTTCCACACTACTAAGTTCTTCTGAAACGTACTCCTGCAGGAGAACATTAAGCGATACATGAAGTTGTTTCCACACTACTAAGTTCTTCTGAAACGCTATCTCATAAGGATATGCAGATTTTATATCGTACAAGTTTCCACACTACTAAGTTCTTCTGAAACTCCCTATCGAAAGGTGTAACCATCTTTCCGACTCCGTTTCCACACTACTAAGTTCTTCTGAAACGGTGATTAAAATGGGATATATCTTTTGGAAAAAGTTGGGGTTTCCACACTACTAAGTTCTTCTGAAACATAGTTGGCATAATCTCTAAAGAGAGGTTGAACATCATCAGTTTCCACACTACTAAGTTCTTCTGAAACCCGTATATACAGGTAGCATATTTCGATGGCTGGAACATGTTTCCACACTACTAAGTTCTTCTGAAACCCATGGGCATAACGAAGGTATATCTATGGTTGTTGGTTGTTTCCACACTACTAAGTTCTTCTGAAACAGGGTTACCCGGTAGCAGAAGGGCAGAGTATAACTGGTTTCCACACTACTAAGTTCTTCTGAAACGCTATAATATGTTCCAGCAGTTGTCAAATCCTTTACTTCGTTTCCACACTACTAAGTTCTTCTGAAACACTGCCCTATCCTATAATTTCTGAGTATTTCGGTTTTTGTGTTTCCACACTACTAAGTTCTTCTGAAACTCAGATAGGCGTTATAGATGAGGAGCGATTACTCAAAGGTGTTTCCACACTACTAAGTTCTTCTGAAACTAAGAAGTTAAGCGACTTAGGTATGCCTGAACGTGGTTTCCACACTACTAAGTTCTTCTGAAACCCAGAAAAAAATCACATGATTGTAGGGCTGTATGAACCGTTTCCACACTACTAAGTTCTTCTGAAACTGTAACCACCCCCTAACGCTTTAAAACTACCCCTACTGGTTTCCACACTACTAAGTTCTTCTGAAACTACTTCCGCATGTGAGCTTAACAGAATGGTATCCTGGGTTTCCACACTACTAAGTTCTTCTGAAACGCAAGTCCACCAGAAGCAGCCTTCCTTCCGTAGTTTAGTTTCCACACTACTAAGTTCTTCTGAAACCTTTTTACCATCTTTTTATATCACCCCCAGTTTTTGCGTTTCCACACTACTAAGTTCTTCTGAAACTATAAAAGACGAGGCTGAAGATGTTTATGAGGAAATGTTTCCACACTACTAAGTTCTTCTGAAACTTCTTCCTCTTCCTTCTCTTTATCTGTTTTTATCCAGGTTTCCACACTACTAAGTTCTTCTGAAAC
>QMXC01000153.1 GCA_003661945.1 Candidatus Bathyarchaeota archaeon
CATACCAGTGTAGGCTTGCGTTGTAAGCCATGAAGCCTACTGCTAAACCAGCGATGATGGCTATGGCTACGAACGCCATAAAAGCGTATTGGGCTATTTGTTCATATTCCATTTTTTTCCCTCAACGGAGAACGGTTTGGGCTTTACTACTTATAAGCCTTGTGTAAAGCCTAAATAGGGAAAGGACGAGTTTTCACGTTTTATGGCTGGAGACGTAAAGGTTTAAGTATATGTGTTGTTGTTAGTGTCGAGTTTAAGGGGGAGTTGTCCTTGGACTACGCTGTTAGAGTCGAAGAGTTGAGGAAGGTTTTCGGCGACGTTCAAGCCTTAAACGGCTTAAGCTTCTCCGTGGATAAAGGCGAAATTTTTGGGCTCATAGGTCCGAACGGCGCGGGAAAAACCACGGCGTTAAGAATCGTTTCGACGCTTTTGTTACCTACTTCAGGAAAGGTTGAAGTTTTCGGGTTAGACGTTGTGGAGCAACCTGAGGAAGTGCGTAAAGTTTTAACTTATCTTCCAGAGGAAGCTGGAGCTTACCCCAACCTTTCAGGCAGGGAATATTTGGAGTTCATGGCTAAATTCAAAGCAAGGGATAAGCATGAATTGAAAGAATTTGTTGAAGAAGCCGCTGTTATTTCGGGTTTAGGAGAACGTTTGAAGGACAAGGTTAAGACTTACAGTAAGGGAATGAAGCGTAGGCTTCTGGTGGCGAGGGCGTTGATGACGAAGCCAAGGCTTGCGGTGTTAGACGAGCCTACAAGCGGCTTAGACGTTCTTCACTCGTATCATGTTAGAGAAATAATCAAACGCTACGTGAAAAAACACGAAGTCACTGTGCTGCTTTCAAGCCACAACATGCTGGAAGTGGAGTATCTCTGCGACCGCGTGGCATTGCTGAACAAGGGTAGAATAATCGCTGAAGGAGCTCCGGAAGAGCTTAAAGAAAAATTCGAAAGCGCAAACCTCGAAGAAGTATTTGCAAAGGTGGTTAAAATTGCTTAAAGGCATAGGAAACCTTGTGCTGAAAGAGCTTAAGGAGCTGATGCGTGACCCGAAAATACTGTTAGGCATGGTTCTCATGCCTCTGCTTATGTTTCCCCTCATGGGCACAATCATAGGCGCATCTATGGAAGCTACCAAGGAAAAGCTAGCCGAAATGCACGTTCTTGTCTGGGACAAGGACTGTGGAAGCTATGCCAAAAACTTCACGGAATATTTGCGCAGCTACGGAATCAGAGTTCATGAAGTTGACGTCTCGAAGCTTAGCGAGGCGGTAGCCCTCATGCCCGATTACAACGCGACGTTGCTTATCGAAATTCCCAACGGTTTCAGCGAAAACGTCTCGAGGGTTATAGAAGGGAACACCACAGTAAGCGCAAAAGTAGAGGTTTACGGCGTTTTCTCGGGTAGCGGCATGTTCGAGGAAGTAGGCGTCTCAATGGTTGACGCCTTGGTGGAAAGCTATAACCGGCAAAAAGCACCGAACCCGGTCGGCGTGGAAAAGAACACCATAGTTAAAGGAGAAATCTTAGAAGGCATAGACCCGGGAACAGTGTCGGGATTGATGATGGCTCAGTCGATAACTATGCCGCTAACCATCATGATGCTTTTGACTTTCGCCATGCAGATAGCAGCTACTTCCGTAGCGATGGAAAAAGAAGAAAAAACATTAGAGACGTTGCTGACATTACCCATAGGAAGGTTTACGATTCTGGCTGGAAAGCTTGCTGGCTCCACCATAGTGGCAGCTGTAGGTGCGCTAGCCTATTTGGTCGGGTTCCAGTATTACATGAGTTCCTTTACGGGTATGATTCCAGCTGAAGGGGTGGATTTGGCGGCTTTAGGACTTGTGCCTTCCATGTTAGGATACGTGCTAATTGGAATTTCGCTTTTCGTTTCGCTTTTATCAGCCTTAGCGTTGGCGATAATTTTGTCAGCGTTCGCGGAAAACGTTAGAAGCGCACAGTCGCTTATAGGCTTCGTCTACCCGCTGATATTCCTTCCATCTTTCCTGCTGATGTATATGGACATCAGCATGCTTCCGCTGTCCTTGCAGATACTGATACTAGCGATTCCGTACAGCCACCCAATACTAGCGTCGAAAGCCGTAATCATGGGGAATCTTTCAACAGCTGTGCTAAGTATAATTTATGTTTCAGCCTTCACGGTGGTCATCCTATACGCCGCGGCGAAACTGTTTGCTACGGAGAAAATATTAACGGTAAAACTTCGAATGAAGAAACTGAAGATAAAGTGGAAAAGAAAGGCTTCTACGGAAAGTTAAAAGCTCTACACTGTTCTATTATTTTGGAAGCGAGGCGTTTAAGTTGGGCATTAAAGCGATTCATGTTTACTCAGCTAGGCTTCCATACCGCGAGCCTTTCCGGATAGCACTAGGCACGAGCATCGAAAGCCACAATATCATAGTCCACGTGATAACGGACTTTGAAGTGGATGGTTGGGGGGAAGCCTCGCCTTCGCAGCGCATCACGGGTGAAACGCCGCAGACGGTAATCGAAGCGTTAGACAGGATTGCACCCAAGCTCATCGGCATGTGCCCCTTAAGAATTGAACAGGACATCGAAGCCATGGACAAAATTGTGGCAGGAAACACTTCGGCTAAAGCCGCAATTGACATGGCATTATACGATATTCTGGGAAAAGTTGCACGGAGACCCCTATATCGGGTTTTAGGCGGATACCGAACCAAAGTGTTCACAGACTTTACGCTCGGGATAAAGTCTCCCGAAGAAATGGCGAAAGACGCTGTTAAAGCAGTAGAACACGGCTTCAAAGCCCTAAAAGTGAAGGTAGGCATAGACCCCGAAGAAGATGTTGAAAGAGTTGCAAAAATAAGAGACGCTGTGGGAAGCGAAATCGCGATTAGGATAGACGCAAATCAGGGATGGACCCCCGAGCAAGCCGTGAAAACTCTTCGAAAACTCGAAAGGTTCAACGTGGAATTCGCGGAGCAGCCGGTAAAAGCAGACGACATAGAAGGCTTAGCCCACGTGCGGAGAAACTCAAACATTCCAGTCATGGCAGACGAAACAGTTCATTCACCAAGAGACGCTATGAAAGCAATAAGAGCAGAAGCCGTGGACTTGATAAATATAAAGCTGATGAAAAGCGGAGGAATACTAAACGCGATGAAAATAGCGGCAGTAGCCGAAGCCGCTGAAATTCCATGCATGATAGGCTGCATGGGAGAATCAACTCTTGGAATAACCGCTGCAGTTCATCTGGCAGCAGCAGTCAAAAATATACAACACGCAGACTTAGACTCAGACCTCCTTCTGAAAGACGACGTAGTAGCTGAAGGAAAAGCGGAACTCAAAGACTCATTTAGAATTCCCCCAGAAAACCCTGGAATAGGTATAAAAAGCTTCAACCCGGAAAAGCTTGGAAAACCCGTTAGGATCTACGGGGATGTAAATGCCAAACAATATTGAATTGTCACTTCTTCTGTCTCCGAATAGGGGTTAATCCTAGATGATCAGCCATAAAAGAAAGATTGACATAATTCCCGTAATGTATATACCATCAAATACGCCGGCTCCACCGATACTTACTATAGGAGACCCAAGCTCAGGTATTTTGTTGAAATTCAGCAGGTCTGCGCCGACAAGTGTACCC
>QMXC01000154.1 GCA_003661945.1 Candidatus Bathyarchaeota archaeon
AGCCTTTAGGAATACCAACCCGCAAAGCTGGCGCAGGAACACCATAATGCTTGCTTAAAACCTGAAGAGCCCTCAATGGATCACGAGAAACAATTAAACCAACAACAAAAACACGAAACTCATCTTCATCCATAGTGCATCACATTTCTGTTACGTATCGGAATCATCGCTCTATCGGGTTCTTTCTGTTCGTTCTGTGGTGCAGGGGGTGGGATTTGAACCCACGAAGCCCTACGGCACGGGATCTTGAGTCCCGCGCATCTAGCCCCCCGTCTGCGCCGTTAAGGGTTTGACCTGGCTCTGCCACCCCTGCCCTCTTTTTCATGTTTCTTTAGCTTTCCCAATTATTTTTCCTTTTCCCGCCGGTAGGAATCTTCGGATTTCTTCAACTAAGAAGTTTCGCAGCTGTTTAGAGGTTTCCAGCCGTGTTTTCCGTATTAGCGTTTGAAGTATTTGTTCTGCGAGTTTTCCTGCTGGTGTGTCGTTTGGCGCTATTTCTACGTAGGCGTCGGCGTTTTTGGCTATGGCTGAGGTTGGTCCTCCTATGATTCGCGGTGTTTCTTTTCCGCGTATGATTATTCCTATGGCTGTTTTCAATGGGATTTTCTTGTAATATGTTTTTTTGCCCCGTATCATGAATGCTCCCTTGGTTAGGTATTGTCCTGAGGGCGGCTGTTTGCTTACTTGTTCGGGGCGTACCCAGTAAACGTCTACGGCTGCGAGTTTCTGTTTCCACGCCTTTGAATAGGCAGCTGCAAACTCGGCTGCTTCACGTAGGGTTTGCTCCGAAGGGGTTTTTCCCTCGGTTTTTATTAGGACGAAGGGGGCGCCTATTAGGTCTGCGTGGAAAACTATGTCTTGAGGCTCCATGTGACGTTTTATCAACATCTCGTTTGTAGCTGCGTCTCTTCCGCCTAACACGAGGAAGCCTTCGGACGAACGGAACCAACGGAACTTCTCATACCATTCGCGCTTAACAGCTTTCAACGGCTTCACCTTTTCCGTTTCCCTAAGCTCATCCGCAGACTTTCTCCGAAGCTTTTCTATAGCTTCCTCCGTTTTACGCATAGACTCCATTATTCCCCGAAGTTTTTTCTCGGCTTTTTTAGCCCTCGCATAGAAGCTAGCTGCGTTTTCCTGAACGGTTTTACGAAGTTTCAACGGAAAACTCATGTTTTCTACTGAAACGTTTAGGATTAGCTGTTTCTGGTCGAAGGACTCGAAAAAGGCTTCGGGCTTTTTCTCTTCCCGTTTTCTGCTTTGAATTTCGGAAACTATTTCTTCCCAAGTCTTTCCATGTTCCTTTCCCCTTTTCATGGCGTCTATGAGCTGTCGAAGTTCGTGCATATGCATGTAAATTAGGTCGCCTATCCGACGGTTCCTTTCTATCCGCTGTTTGGCTTTCTCTAATGCTTTTCTCTGGCTCTCTAAAATCCTTTCTTGTCTCTCGATTTCCGCCGTAAGCTTTTCGGACAACACAGCTACTTTCTGTTTTGAAGTTGTTTTCGAATAGAACTCGTCAAGAGCCTCGTTGAAACTTTCGAACGGCACGTGTTTTAGCCCTTCGTATTTCACGAGCCGGAGAGGCGTTACGTCCACGTATTCTCCTTCAGCGTCTACTATTATGGCGGGTTCTATCGTTCCACGGCTTATTTTCGAGAGAATCTGGCTTAACGCTTCGAATACGCGTTTTATCTGCGTTTTAGTCAGCGCTTTACAAGGCGTAGCTTTCTGCACACCAGCCCGTTGGAGGATTTCTTCAGCGTAAAGCCCGCCTATACTTAGAAACCTTGTGAGAGCCGTTACAACGCTGGTTTCACCAAAGTTTTTTAGCTCTTCCATATCTTCTAGCTTCAGCTTGAACGGGTTTTTCCCTCTGGAAGGCGGATAGACGAAAACCTCGTTTCGAACGATGTTTCTATCACGCATCTTCCGGTATGTCAAGGCTTGAACTATCCTGCCGTCTGAACCTACGAGGATAATGTTTCCTTCGCCGAAAAACTCAGCTATCAACATCATTTCGCCGTGTTTAGTATCCACCTTAACTACGGCTATCCGTTCAAAATCGTGTTGAAAAACTTCGCGGATTCTTCCGTTCCGCAGGTATTTCCGCAGAGCCATGCAGAAAGCTGGAGGCTTGGAAGGTATTTCATGCACGTAGCCCGTTAGGTGAAACCTTCTTCCAGCCTCTATCAGCAGCTGCAGCTGTTCATTCGGCTTGTGGAGCTTCAACAGTATCGTAGAGCGGCTGGTTTGGTAGATGTTTTTTATTCTAGTCTCGATGATGCGTTGTTTTAGCTCGGAAACCACCGCTGCGACGTCGAAGCTTGAAAGTTCTGTCTTCAATTTTCTCCAGTAGCATGATTGTCCCCGGGCAATTATAAAGCCTATCCGTGCTGGAATAGGCAACTTTAAATTTAGAGAATCCAAAATACTCGAAAGTGAACCTGTATGAAACCTTTGAATCTCATCTACTGGATTCGGTTCGGCCTAGGAATAGTCGCAGCAGCCCTATGTACCGTTTACACGATACTCGCTGGAAACCTTGCACAGACAGATGTTAAAGTGTTCTTCAGCGGCGTTTCTCTGGCTTTGCTCTTCTATATAGCCACTTACTATATCATAAAACTGAAGTTCCTCTACAAGGTGGAGAAACCGTCAAAACTCCTCACAACGGGAATAGGCATATACTTCTTCTCATGGCTTGTCTTTTGGGTTCTCTTCTTCACGTTGGCGCGTGTCTGGGGCTAAGAACCGAAAAATATCCGTCTGCCCCAAACTTTTCTCAGGTTTCGAAGGTTTCTGAACTTTTTGAGCTCTAGAATCCGATGCCGTTTTCACGCGTTTTTCGATGGGCTTCTCCGCGGCTTTAGCTGGCTTTTTGTTGATGTTTTTCGGTTTCCGTGGTGTTTTTAATAGTAGCCGTATGTAGTCCGCCCACGCTGAAAAGAAGCCCTTGTCATAATCTGAATACAATCTGTTGTTGACATGCTGTAAAAACTCCTTTCTGTGTTTCTGTAAGGTTTTCTTGTCATTCAAGTCTAATTTTCGAATAAACGCGTACTGGTCGTTGTTCGTTTTTGTGCTTATCATGATGCCCCACAGCGCCGTGTAGTATCCGCGGTTCCATTCGTTTTTCCCCATTTTATCCTTTATTCGTTGGAGTTCTCTTTCAGCTCCAGCGAATTGACGTTGGTTAACGAGCTGGAAAAAACGGTTCACCAAAACGTGAGGGACTGTCATTTATAACGTCTACCTGTCTTTTCGTTTTCATGTACGTCTTCTATTCCATTTTCGGTTATTTTGAACACTTCCTCGCCTTCGGGCAAGTACGGGCTTGAAACCAAACGGGCGATTCTTACTGGTCCGCGGGGTGCCTTCCGCAGATATATTCTCGTGTGGCTCGTGTGGGCTACTATGTGTCCCCCTATTGGGTGAACCGCGTCGCCGAAGAAAACGTCGGGCTTCGCCATTACTTGATTGGTTACTACGGCGACCGTGTTGAAAACCCTTGCAAGCCTTATGAGCTTGTGCATGTGCTTGTTGAGTTTTTGCTGTCTCCGGGCGAGCATTTCTCTTCCTATGTATTCACTTCGGAAATGCGCC
>QMXC01000155.1 GCA_003661945.1 Candidatus Bathyarchaeota archaeon
CTCGGCTTGTTACTACACGTATTACACGCTTGTGGGTATAACCTTCCAGTTTCCTTACGGTCCTGGTTATTTGCTTCAGTGTCGATATGCGGAGGTTCGTCCTTTTTCCCGGAATTATCTTATCTCAAGTCCCTTCTGGCACCCCGCTTGCTTCAGAAAACTCTTTAACATTCATCCCCAGTTTGGCTATTGTTTCCTTCAGCGTTTCCTCAAAGTTTCCCGCTATTACACTCTGTAACAGTTCCAGCCACATATTTTCTTATTAAGGAAACACTTAGATTTAAAATTTCCTTTTTAGGACATAATTTAGTTGAAAAAGGAAAACATTAAAATAGAGAAAAACTTTGAATACATCGAAAAACAGGGTGGTAGAATAGCGTGGAGAGGAGAACAAAAATAGTTTTGGCGATAATTCTCATAGCCGTAATATGCATCGCGGGCTGGCAACTATGGACATACTTCGGACAGGAAAGCGCCGACATCCGATACGGCGGACAGTATTATCCCGGGGAGTTTCTGTTGCTTGGGAAACCGGATTTCTGGGAAAAATATGGTTTGAGCGTGGAACATATACTGTTTAGCTCTGGCGCCGAAGGAAATGAGGCCTTGATATCGGGTAAGGTCGACATCAACTGTGGAGCTGACAGCAAAACTATTGCTTTGTTCAATGCTATACCTAACGATGCGCTCATTATAGGCACGTTACAACGTGGCAACCGCTACGCAACGGTTGTCCGAGCTGACTCCAACTACACTTCATGGGATGATCTCATAGGAAAAACCGTGGCGACACGGTTCGGAACTGGCGCCGAAGGAGTTCTACGAAGGTTCTTCAATCAGACGTATTCGGAAAAACTCGGTAGAAACTACAAGTGGGAGGACTTCAACTGGGTCAACGTAAAAGTTGAGGATATGATAGCTCAGCTAGAAAGCGGCAACATCGAAGCCTTCACTGCTTGGGAACCAACACCAGCCATAGCTGAAGCTCAAGGAGTAGGAAAGATACTGAGAACATACGGTGATATTGCTCTAGTCCCGGTGTCCATACACACGACCAAAAAGTTTGCCTACGAACACAGAGACTTGATAGTTAAGTTCCTAGCCGCTCAGCTTGACAAAGCAGAAATGATAAAGAATAACCCTGAAGAATGTGCACAGATAGCTGCGCAAGCCTCCCAAGACATGGGAATAGACGTTTCAGCTGAAGCATTCGAAAAAGTGTTCCAACGCATAAACTTTCAAATAGAATTCAATTACACCATAATTCAAGCCATTTACGATACTGCGGAGTTCCTCTATCAACAAGGAAAAATAGATAAAATACCTACACTAGTCTATGACACCAGCTTCCTAGAAGAAGCAAAACAACTGCGAAGCCAAAGCTAAAACTTCATCCAGGTACGGAGACATGAAGACCGGAATATTCAACAAATCAACATCCCGTTTCTTTCTTCAAGCAATCATTGTTTTCGCGGTTTTCATGTCGCTTTTACTTTTATGGGAGGCTATCTCATTTTTTGGAATACTAAATCCTTCTTTGATTTCCCGTCCTTCCGAGATTTTTCTTGACATGTGGAAACTTTTTCTAAAGCGATCACCAGCGGCACAATCCGTGTTGCTAGTCCACATATACTCTAGTTTGTATCGACTTTTCCTAGCGTTTTCATTGGCTGCTGGTGTCGGAATAAGCTTAGGAATACTGATGGGATACAGCCAGAGGATTCGCTGGTTTTTGGAGCCATTAATCACGCTTGCGATGCCGGTTCCAGGTATTGCTTGGGCGCCAATATTTATGATATGGTTCGGCTTCGGCGACCCCACCATAATAAGCGTTGGCGCCTTAGCGGCTTTCTTCCCCATAGTATATAACACAACAACTGGCGTTCGAAGCATCGAAAAAGAGTTCATATGGGCTGCCCGCTCCATGGGAGCAGACCGAAAAACCATTTTCTTCAAAGTGTTACTTCCATCGTCGGCACCTTACATTTTTACTGGATTCAAACTCGGCTTAGCGAGAGGATGGCGAACCATAATCGCGGTTGAAATGATTGCCGCGAGTCTTTGGGGTTTAGGTTTCATGATTTTCGATGCCAGGGATTATCTACGCCCTTCCATAATTTATGGAGGAATAATTATTCTGGCGGTAGTTTATCTCTTCATTGAAGGTTTGGTTAAACTGGTTGAGCGGAGAACCATAGCGAAGTGGGGAATGGTTCGACCGGAGGCTATGTAAATGGATTTCAAAGTTAGGCTTTCTAGATTCCTTCGTTTCCTCTTCCCACTCGCGGTTTGTTTAGCCGTCTGGGAACTGCTCGCTTTCTTTGACATTTTAAATCCTAACCTAGTTTCCTCCCCTTCACGCATAATATGGAAGATGTATGAACTTGTCTTTCCTAACCCCATATTGCTAGTTTACTTGGGCAGAAGCCTTTATCGTTTGGCACTGGGATACGCCCTTGGCGCTGTTTTCGGCATTAGCTTAGGCATCTTAATGGGAATGAACCGTTACTTATACTGGATTGCTTCGCCAGTCTTAAGCCTTTTAATTTCGATTCCAACAATCGCGTGGGTGCCCTTATTTCTATTTACTGTTGGAATAGGCGACGAAACAATACTTTTAGCTATATTTTTAGGATGCTTCTTCGCGATAGTCTATAACACCATGAACGGTATTCGAAGCATAAAAAAGGAGCTTATATGGGCTTCTCAGATAATGGGCGCAGACAGAAAAATCATATTTCTAGAGGTGCTTTTACCCGGAGCTTCGGTTTCGATAATAACTGGTCTGCGACTTGCTGTTGGCTACTCTTGGAGAGCGTTAGTAGGCGCCGAAATGCTAGCCTCTATCTCAGGAGGAATAGGGCGCATGATATACGCTGCGAGAGCTTTCAACGATGTCAACACAATGTTCACAGGTTTGATTATCATAGCTGTCGGAGGTCTCTTAATAGACCATCTGGTTTTGGGCTGGCTTGAAAAGAAAACTATAGAAAAATGGGGAATGGTGAAAAAGAGGGAATGACACGTGAAAACAGATAAAATCAAATTAAAAGCAGTCGGAATTACCAAAATCTTTGACGATGGAACACACAGAATAACCGCGATACAAGATTTTAACTTAGAAGTTAGAGAAAACGAATTTACAGTTATAGTTGGACCATCAGGATGCGGCAAATCAACTTTCCTATATTTAGTTGCTGGGTTTGAAAAACCAACTAAAGGACAAATTTTTCTCGACGGCAAATTGATAACCGGTCCAGGTCCAGACCGGGGATTCGTGTTCCAAGAACCCACGCTTTATCCGTGGAAAACCGTGTTAGGCAACGTCATGTTTGGGCTAGAGATAATGGGGATGCCTAAACAAGAAGCAAAAAATAAGGCGATGAAATACATAACCATGGTTGGACTAAAAGGGTTTGAAAACGCATATCCCCACACGCTTTCGGGAGGAATGAAACAACGGGTAGGCATAGCTCGGGCGCTTGCTTATGATCCCGAGGTTCTGCTCATGGACGAACCTTTCGGCGCACTAGACGCCCAAACAAGAAAAGTTATGCAGCAGGAACTTATGCGAATTTGGGAAAAAACGAAAAAGAC